>JAYUXG010000452.1:0-19699 GCA_043753125.1 Saprospirales bacterium
CCCAGCTCGGCTGCCAGAGACGTGACGGTTTTATCAGCATCCCTAATACCACAAGGCACAATATAACTGAAATATTCCAGCGCGGTATTCACATTAAAGGCCCAACCATGCAAAGTCACCCAACGACTCAAATGCACGCCGATGGCGCAGATTTTTCGCTGTGGTGTATTCGCTTCGCCCCCTACCCACACCCCCGTGTAATCCTTGATCCGATAGCCCACTATTTCATAATCAGCCAGGGTACGAATGATAACTTCCTCGATGTTGCGCACATAACGGTGCACATCGGTAAAAAAACATTCCAAATCAAGGATGGGATAACCGACTATCTGGCCGGGTCCGTGAAAAGTGATGTCGCCGCCCCGGTTGATAGGAAAGAATTGAATACCTCGGGCGACCAGTTCTGCTTCCGAAAGCAACAAATGTTCCAGCGAGCCACTCTTGCCCAGCGTAAATACGGGCGGGTGTTCGACCAACAACAACTGGTGGGCCTGCTGATAAGTCTTGGACACCACGTCTCGGTGGGCCAGTTTGTTGTCCACCAATGCCCGCAACAACGAGGTCTGAAAATCCCATGTCTGGCGATAGTCCGCCAAGCCCAAATCCCGAAATTGCACGGTTTGCATAGTAAGCAAAACAGCATTTGGAGGCTTTGGTTTTACTAAAGCTACCCATGGACACCCCATATCTTCAAATCCTCGAATATTCAGATCCTCCACCTTAAGACAGCCGATTCCTGTAATCCCGATAACCAAAGCGGCGCACTACGTCCAACTGACCGTCGGGCCGTAAAATGGCGATACTGGGATGCGTCACCCCATTGAAAGTGCTGGTCTTCACCATCGTATAGTGGATCATGTCTTCCAGCACGATCTTCTGGCCCACTTTCAATGGGTGGTCAAATGAATATTCTTCTAAAAAATCGCCGCTCAAGCAGCTCACGCCCCCCAACCGATAGAGTGGCTGCCCCGGTACTGGTTCGGTGTGCGCGTCCCGAACCCGAGGCCGGTAGGGCATTTCGAGGGTGTCGGGCATATGTGCGGTAAATGACACGTCTAGAATGGCGGTCTTTACGTTCTTGTTTTTGACAATATCCAGCACCGTGGCCACCAGTACCCCCGTCTCCCAGGCAATGGCACTGCCAGGCTCCAGGATGATCTGCAAATGGGGATAGCGGGCTTTGAAAGCCTGTAGGGTACGGATGAGGTGCGGCACATCGTAGCCCGTTCGGGTCATCAAATGCCCCCCCCCGAAATTGACCCATTTCAAGGCCGGAAAGAACGCACCGAACTGTCTTTCAAAATGTTCCAGCGTTTTTTCCAGATCGTAACTACTGCTTTCGCAGAGCGTATGGAAGTGCAGCCCCTCAATGCCTTCCGGCAATCGGCCTTTAAAATTCTCCACGGCTTCGCCCAACCGGGAGCCGGGCGAAGTGGGATTGTACAGGGCCGTATCCACCGGCGACCAACCCGGATTGACCCGTATGCCGGGACTCACCCACTCCGGATGCGCCTCCAATTTTGCTCGAAATCGTTTATACTGCGTCAGCGAATTGAAGGTGAGATGGCTCGAGTAGCCGAGCATTTTTCCAAATTCGCGGGGCGCATAGGCCACCGCGTAGGTGTGGGACTTTACGCCCATTTCCTCGAAGCATAGCCGCGCCTCATGCAGCGAAGACGCCGTCGCGCCCGACAAATACTCCCGCACGATGGGAAAAGCACTCCACATCGCGAAGCCTTTGAAAGCCAGGATAATAGTCACCGCCGCCGCTTGCTGCACCTCGTCAATGAGTTGAAGGTTACGGCGCAGCAGCGTTTCCTCCAGCACAAAGCAGGGGGAAGGGATTTTTTTTAGATCCATTTATTGGTTGACTGGTTGATTGGGTGCATTTCAAATCTTCACTTTTTCCCGAAACCTCGTAGGTTTTTAAAACCTACGAGGTTTAATGAGTGCGAAAGTTTGAAATGCACCCAGTTGATTGGTTTATTAGTAGACTGGTTCACTGGTTCATTAGCTAATTGACAGTACCTTGCTATTAAAAATATGGGCAATTAAGCAGACTTGCAAGTCAACCAGTCACCTGATTAACTGATCAACTAATAAACCAGGCAACCAATAATCAACCAGCTAAGGCCTTTTCGTAGCGCATCCCCACCTCTTTCCAATTAATAACATTATAGAAGGCAGTGATGTAGTCCGGCCGTTTGTTCTGGTATTTCAGGTAATAAGCGTGTTCCCAAACGTCCAGGCCGAGAATAGGAGTACCAGTCTGTTTGGCGATCTGCATCATCAGCGGGTTATCTTGATTAGGCGTATTGCTGATGAATAGTTTCTTGTCCTTGCCAACGCTCAACCAAGCCCAGCCAGAGCCGAACACGCCTTTGGCAGAGGTAGCAAATTGTTCTTTAAATTTGTCATAGGAACCAAATGTGCCATTGATGACTGCCAACAAAGCCCCATCGGGCATGGTGCCGCCACCGGGGGCGATGATGCGCCAGAAAAACGAATGGTTCCAATGCCCACCGGCGTTGTTCCGAATCTTTTTGTCCTCTTCGGCGGTCGTGATACGCGACACAATATCTTCCAGTTCGTAGTCAACATACTTGGTATCTTTTACGGCATCATTTAGATTTTTGACGTAAGTATCGTGGTGTCGGTCATGGTGAATTTCCATGGTCATCTTGTCGATATGCGGTTCCAAGGCAGCGGCGTCATAGCCCAACGGCGGCAGCGTAAACGGGCCGGTGCGCTTCATCTTGGGGGCTGGGATGACCGGGGCCACACCAGTGGAACTACTTTTCGCGGCAGTTTTACAGGCATCGAGCAGCGAGGTGGAGGCGGCGGCCAGCCCCAAAAAGAAGCCAGTCTTGAGAAAGGTGCGTTTTTCCATAATAGCGTATTTGATTGGTGAAAGTCAAATTGGACGGCCAAAGTTGCGGTATTGGCGTTGATTTTTTGGCGATGCCTGTTTTCCAGACCGGTTTGGCAAGGTTTAGCCCCCTCCTGCACCCGCAAGGGCTTCGGCGGATGAATGGGCGGGTAAAAAAATGTACCTTTGCCCGGCTTTACACTATTAAAAGTATGCCGTGCCATGAACCAAGAACATCCCAGTCAGGAAGAAAGTGACCCCCATATCTTGCCGGAAGCACCGCCACCGGATGCGCCGCAAGACTCAAATATTGCCGAGGAAGAAGACATCGCGCCGGTAGATGAATACTTTGAGCGCCACCAGATCATAGCCGACCCTGGGCAGGGCATGATCCGGTTGGACAAGTTCCTGACTGATCGGCTTGCCCATCGGTCGCGCAACAAGGTACAAAACGCCATTCGGGCCGGAGCGGTGAAAGTGGATGAGCAGGCAGTGAAGCCCAACCATCGGGTCAAGCCCGGCAACGTCATTACCATCGTACTGCCAAAATCGCTGGAAGAGGTCTACGACATTGCGCCCCAGAACATTCCGCTCGATATTGTCTATGAAGATCAGGACGTGTTGATCGTCAACAAGCCGTATAACCTCGCTGTTCATCCGGGCGTGGGTATTCCCAATGGTACGTTGGTCAATGCGGTAGCTTGGCACCTGAAAGCCCAGCTCGAAGCATTGCCGGTAAAAGATGGCAACGAAAGCTACCGTGCCGGCATCGTCCACCGCATCGACAAGGATACGACTGGCCTCATGGTGGTGGCTAAGAACGATTTTGCCATGACCCACCTCGCCAACCAGTTCTTTCACCACACCATGGAGCGGCGTTATTACGCACTGGTCTGGGGCGATGTGAAAGGCAACGAAGGTACGGTGCGCGGCAATATCGGGCGCAATCCGAACGACCGCCGTCTCTTCATGGTCTTTCCCGAAGGCGAAGACGGCAAGCACGCCATCACCCACTGGAAAGTGTTGGAACGGTTTTATTACTGCACTTTGGTGGAATGCCGCCTGGAGACGGGCCGTACCCACCAAATCCGCGTACACATGAAGTATATTGGCCATACGCTCTTCGGCGATCCCCGCTATGGTGGCAACCAGATCTTGAAAGGCACCCTATACTCCAAATACAAACAGTTCATCGAAAATTGTTTGGAGCTGCTGCCTCGTCAGGCTTTACACGCCAAGGTGCTGGGTTTTCAGCATCCGCGCACGGGAGAACACGTACGATTCGAGTCCGAATTGCCCGCCGATATGCAGCAAGTGATTGAGAAGATGCGCGTTTACGTAAGTGCCCGCAAAGACAATTAATTTTATGCAAAAAGCACACCCGGTCATCAAGAATGCGTTTTTGGCCGACCTATTGGCTCCCAAGCGGGTCGTTTTTATTGTCAATCCGAAGGCGGGTACCAACGTGCAGAAGCGCATCAGCGAAAGCGTGGACAAATACCTCGACCACCGAAAATTTGAGTACGGCATCTGGTTCACCGAACGGCCCGGACACGCCACCGAATTGGTGCGCCAAGCCATCGCCGAGCAATACGAAATGGTAATCGCGGTGGGCGGGGACGGATCTATTAATGAGATCGGGGCAGCTTTGATCGGTACGGATGTAGTCATGGGTATTGTCCCGGCAGGCTCAGGCAATGGACTGGCCATGCACCTCGGCTATGGGCGCAACGTGGACCGAGCGGTGCGCAAGCTCAATTCGGCGGTGGTGCAGACCATTGATTGCGGCACCTTAAATGGTCGCCCTTTCATCAATCTCGCTGGCCTGGGTTTCGATGGCCTGGTCTCTGTGCGGATGAAAAATAGCCCGTGGCGCGGTTTTGTTCCGTACTTTTTGAAATCAATAGAGGCCGGTTTGACCTACGTGCCGCGTACCTGTACCATTGAAATGGACAACGTCACCGTCACCGAAAAGTGCTTTGCCATCTCCATAGCCAATGGCCCGATGTATGGGTACAATTTCAAAATCGCGCCCGATGCCCTCCTGGACGATGGCTATTTTGAGGTGGTCATCCTGAAAGAGGCCCCGCGCTGGCAGTATTTTGCAGCAGTGCCGGCCATGTTGAACGATAAAATATACGATGCCGATTTTGTGGCGCATTTCACCAGTAAAAGAGTCCGGATTACCAGCGACGGAGAAAATTTTGTCCATTTGGATGGCGAGGGCATGATGATGGACGACCCTTTGATATTTGACATAAAACCCAGGGCGTTGAAGATTCTGGTGCCATTGGTGGACAAAGCGTGAGTGCAAAGAACAAGGTCACCTGAAGTTGCCCAAACGCGAATTTTATATGAGCAAAAATAAAAAGCAAAGCACTGGCGGGTTGGTCTTCTCTACCAACCCCGACTTTCCCCTTCGCCCGGACGACGAACCCACCGAAGAATTGGCAGTCGAAAAGCAAGTGTTGCGCATTTGGCTGGAGCGCGTAAAAGGTGGTAAGGAAGCCACCGTCATCAAAGGCTACGCGGGGCCAGACGAGCAACTGAGCGAACTAGCCAAGATGCTGAAAAACAAGTGTGCGACTGGCGGCAACGCCAAAGACGGCAT
The DNA here is from genome assembly GCA_043753125.1 of Saprospirales bacterium. GTDB lineage: Bacteria > Bacteroidota > Bacteroidia > Chitinophagales > Saprospiraceae > M3007. The sequence goes on from JAYUXG010000452.1 coordinate 5,481, forward strand.
TATCATCATCCAAGGCGATCACCGCGATAAGGTACTTTCACTGCTGACGGCATTGGGCTACAAGAATGTGAAAAAGGCAGGCGGGTGAGCAGGCAAAAAGCTAAACTGCAACAAACAAAGCACAAATCTCTCACTAGCTCGATGTACCCTGCCCCTTTATGAGGAGTAGGAGGGGGCTAACAGGCAACGCACAAACATGATTATCAATAATTTCTTTAAAAAAACCCTATTTTATCAGTCATTGGTAGCAGGTTCATCTAGTACGCTTTTAATTTTTTGTCAGCGTATTATTGTTTTTTTACCTCTTGGCATTTGCCTTTTGGTTTTAGCCTGTACCCCGCCCAAACGCACCGGTGGCCCGGTACGCCCTAACCAGCCGGGCCGACCGACCGACCGCAAGCCGCAGTCCCCGATGGATACCGTCCGCTGGACCCCCGGTAATCCCAAGCCGCCCATCAAGAACACTCCGACCCGGCCCGGCGAGCAGCCCACCTATCGCCCTGGCGATACTTACCACCTGGCATTTCTATTGCCATTTTTGACCAATCAAGCAAACGGTGGCACCGTGCCCGAAAAAAGTCGTTTGGCAGTGCAGTTTTATGCCGGTGCTAAAATCGCCCTGGAACAGCTGTCGCGGGAGCAAAACCTGAACCTCGTAGTAGATGTGTACGACACCCAAGCCGAAGATACCGATTTTCAAAGACTGCTGACCAACTCGCGTTTGGACAAAGCCCAAGTCTTCATCGGTCCGGTGCGTGCCACCCACCTGACGTCTTTTGCGCAATGGGCCAAGGTGCGCCGCAAAATCCTGATTTCGCCAGAAAGCCCCAGTGCCAACCTCACCACCCAAAACCCCGACTTTATCCAAACCAATCCGTCGCTACAAGCGCACTGTGCAGGCATCACCAGCTATATCCGCCAACGGCACCAACCAGACGCGGTGACGCTGGTCTGTAAGGAAAAAGAGGCCGACCGATTGGTGTATTTCCAGCAAGCCAACCTGGCGGCGGGCGGTGCGCGCTTTGCCGAACTGATCGTACCCGATGCCACGACCTCGTTCGACAAATTCGACCTGCGCAAATACCTGCGGCCTGGCCGGACCACCGTGTTCGCGTTGCCCAGTTGGGCCAGCCAGGATTTTGTGATGGCCTTCCTGCGCAATCTAAAAGCCATAAAAGGTTCCAACCGCGTAGAGGTGTACGGTATGCCGCAATGGCAAGGCTTTGAGGCTATTGAACCGGAATACCTCACTGCCCTCAACGTGCATATTAGTGCGGCCTCCTATCTGGACTATGGTGATTTGGCGATCAAGGCTTTTCAGCAGTCTTTTTATGAGGCAACTGGCACCCTGCCCGACGAAGATGGATTTAATGGCTATGATGTCACCTTGTTTACGGGCAAAATGCTGGCCCAATACGGGTTATCATTTCCCGGGCGGCTTCCCGGCCAGGACTTTCGCGGCCTGCGCAGCAGTTTGCATTTCGCACCAGTCTACACCACGACCGCGCCGGACGGCCGTACCAACCAGTACGATTACCTGGAAAACACGTTCGTACATATTTTGAAGTTTGACAAATACGAATTTGTACCAGTCGAAAACTAAAAGTCTATCAATAAAGTGAACTCCAGTCGCGAACAAAAGCTCCGCACCGTCATCCAACAGTCGCAACCCGACCTGACGGTGGTGCTGGAGAACATCTTCGATCCGCTGAACATCTCGGCGGTGTTGCGCTCCTGCGATGCGGTGGGGGTACGCGAAGTGTTCGTGGTGTACACCAAAAACTATTTGGACAAGCGCGGCCTGGTACTGGGCAAGCGTACTTCCGGCGGCACATTCAAGTGGATCGATGTCTATCATTTCGAGGATTTGGCCGAATGTTTCCGGCGGGTACGCGAACGCTACGGGCGCATTCTGGCCACCCATTTGGGCGAACGCAGCAGCTCGCTCTATGCCCTGGATCTGACCCAACCAACGGCCCTTCTATTTGGCAATGAGGACGACGGCCTGAGCGAGGAAGCCTTGGCTTTGGCCGATGGTAATTTCGCCATTCCGCAGGCAGGCTTTGCTGAAAGCCTGAATATTTCGGTGGCTTGCGCGGTCACGTTGTTCGAGGCGCGGCGACAGCGCGAGGCGGAAGGGTTGTATGCGGAAAAATCCAAACTTACGTCTGCGCAGCAGGAGCAGTTGTTTGCGCGTTGGACGAAGATGCTGCGGCACAAATCCTATTCGCAGCAACAGGCTATCGTGGTGGATAAAACATCGGCACCTTTGTTGCCGATTTATATTGAACGCGATCCACAGGTGGTGGTAAAGACGCAGATTCGGCCTTTACCGTTGACGAAGTTTGAACTGTAAATAGTTTATGGAATCTGTTGTTACCACCTCCATAATTCTTTAAAAGGTACAAATTATGCGCATTAAGCGTTTTGTAATCAAAAATTTCAAGTCATTTGAAGAGGTGACTCTTGAGTTCAATCCCGACGTAAATATCCTGACTGGGAAAAACAATTCTGGAAAAACCACCGTGCTGGAGGCCTTAGCCCTTTGGCATGAATGCTTCAGTCGTAAGATGGTACAGGCAAAACGAAAGGAGAAAAATTATCACAGTGGAGACTGGATACTAGGCCCGACCTACAACCGGTATTTTCCTTTTGAACAGATCAATAGCATAAGAAGCCCTAGCCTGGAAGACATTTTTTATAAAAGAGATAAGCGCCGAACCATTGGTTTGTCTTGTACTTTTGAAGATCAAGATCAAGGAGAAATGGTGGTAGATTTTCAGATTGGCCAATCAGGAGCAAATTATGATACTAATTTACAAGGATTTACGGAATATAATTTTACTAAGTTCAACCGTTACTTTCAGCAGCTGCCCAATGCAATTGGCCTTTATTATGCCTCGCCAGTTTCGGCCATCCAGCAGGTAGAGGGTTTCGTCACTGAGCCCCAGTTGCGAGATGCCATTTTACGGCGCGAGTCGGTACTGATGTTGCGCAACCGTCTTTATAAATTATTGCTTAGTACAGACATTGCTCGTCAGGAAGAATTTAAAGAAAACTTGGCCTATTTGCTTTACAACAATGAGCAGCGCATCGAACTATTAACCAAGAGCAATATACAAAGAGATACACGGGTATTGATCAACTATAAGATAGGAAGCGACAACATTGAAAAAGACATCGCCCTATTAGGTAGCGGTTCTTTGCAAGCAATTGAGATACTATTAAACCTTTACCAACCTGGTGAAGTACCCAAGGATTTAAACTTAGTGCTACTGGATGAGCCAGACAGCCATATTCACCGGGATATGCAACAACGACTGATGAATTTTCTTACACGATTCGCCGGACGTACAAACACGCAGATTTTTCTTTCCACCCACAATGAATCCCTTATTCGAAGTGCAGCCCACTTTCATCTCTTTCATTTGGAGGGAACTGGGAAAGCGCATATAAAAAGTATTGACAAGGGGCAGATCAGTAAAATACAACCGCGTTTCAAGGGTATTTATCAGTCAGAAATAAATCCGATTATCCGTTCCATAGGAAGTGCCACCGGCTTGGATTTCATCAATACGATGGAGGCGGACAGAATAATTTTTGTCGAAGGGGAAGACGATGCGCGCATACTGAGTCTTTTATTGCGTCAGCAAGTAGCCAATCGAAAAAAGTATATGTTTTGGGTATTGGGTGGCATATCCGAAGTATTTAAACACATACAAGCTTATCAGGTGGTGTTTTCTGCTATCCGCAACAATAAACCTTTATGGGAAAAAGCAGTCCTGGTGTTTGACAAAGATTATCTGACCGATGCACACACCCAAATTTTTATTCACCAATTAAAAGAACGCCTCGGTTTGGAGGCATTCGCCTGGAGCTCCTACACCCTCGAATCTACGGTGTGCACTGACTTGGAAAAACTGTCCGGCCTAATGAAGCTATGGATTAAAGACCAGAAAAACATAGAGGTGGATAAGGCATCCATTCTGGATCGTTTGGAAAAGGAATACGCCGAAATGTATGAATTGATCAGACAGCGCTACGGCAGTCCAAAGTTTATCGAAGGGATATGCTATAATTATCAAAATATTCGAGAGAAAACTGAAAACATTTTCGGCAAAACAATTATCAAACAAAATGATATCCAGCTCACTCCATTGATAACCACCTATTTGCAAGAGTGCCTTGATGCAGGAAATTATTTTAAGCTGATGACCAAAGATGATGTCGGGTTGGTCTTAAACAAAGTAGCAGAAGATTATGGGCTAACCTTCTCTATAGAAACCGATTTCTTTGACTTAATCAGACTAGTCAATAAATCACTTTGGTTGGAAGAATGGGATTTTATCAACAGACTCTAAAATAGACCATGCACCTCTCCATCGTCATCCCCCTGAAAAACGAGGTCGAAAGCCTTCCCGAACTCGAAGCCTGGATTCGGCGGGTCATCGAACAGCAAGGGCTTGACTACGAAATCCTGTTCATTGACGATGGCAGCACCGATGGTTCCTGGAAAGTAATCGAAGCATTGCAAACTGCCAATCCACGGGTGCGGGGCATTAAATTCCGGCGCAACTACGGCAAAAGCGCGGCTCTGCAAACCGGCTTTGAGGCCGCCCAGGGACAAGTGGTTATCACCATGGACGCCGATCTACAGGATAGCCCCGACGAAATACCGGAGCTCTACCGTATGATCACGCAGGAAGGTTATGACCTTGTAAGTGGCTGGAAACAAAAGCGTTATGATCCACTTACCAAGACTATCCCCACCAAACTCTACAACGCGGCGGCCCGCTGGATGAGCGGCATTTACCTCCATGACTTCAATTGTGGCCTCAAATCTTATCGCCAGGAAGTCATAAAAACCATTGAGGTATACGGCGAAATGCACCGCTACATCCCGGTCATTGCCAAGTGGTCAGGTTTTACCAAGATCGGCGAAAAAGTGGTGGAACACCGTGCCCGCCAGTACGGGGTCACCAAGTTTGGCTGGGAGCGTTTCGTCAATGGTTTTTTGGATCTGCTCAGTATTTCTTTCGTCGGCAAGTTTGGCAAACGGCCCATGCACCTGTTCGGTACGCTGGGGGTGCTGTTCTTTTTTATCGGTTTTGGCATACTGGCCTACCTTTCCATTGCCAAAACTATTTATAATGAATACGGCATCGCTGATCGCCCACTGTTCTATTTCGGCATCTTGGCCTTGATCGTGGGCAGCCAGTTGTTTTTAACCGGATTTTTGGCGGAAATGATTAACCGAAATTCGCCCATTCGGAACGTTTATTTGATTGAAAAAGAAATCTGAGTTTGAAAATCTTTCTCCTCTCCCCTGCCCATCCCCTCCGCGGAGGCATTGCTGCCCTGTCCGAGCGGTTGGCGCAAGCACTGCAAATGCAGGGCCACCAAGTGGTCATTTACTCCTTTTCATTGCAGTACCCTAGCTTTCTTTTTCCGGGCAAGACCCAGTATACTACCGACCCGGCACCAGCGGACCTGACGATCAAGACCCGACTCAATTCCGTCCAGCCGTTCAACTGGGTCGCCGTTGGGCGGGAGATGGCCCGGGAACAACCCGACCAAGTGATTGTCCGCTTTTGGCTGCCTTTTATGGGTCCGGCTTTGGGGACGGTGTTGCGCGCCATGCGTTGGTTTTCCAAGCAAAACATACGGGTGACGGCATTGGTAGACAACATTGTGCCGCATGAAAAACGCTTTGGCGACCGGCCCTTTGCGCAATATTTTGTGGATGCCTGCGACGATTTTGTGGTCATGTCGCGCTCCGTCGGCGAGGAAATCCGGTTGTTCGCGCCCACAAAACCGGTGCGCTACGCCCCCCACCCTATCTACGATCACTATGGAGAGCCGATGGACAAGGTCGAGGCCCGCCGCCAACTGGGTGTTCCCTTGGATGTGCCGCTGGTGCTGTTCTTTGGATTTATCCGCGCTTACAAAGGCCTGGACTTGCTGTTGCAAGCCATCGCCGCTCCGCCGCTCCGTGTCCGAGAGCGGCCCATCCATCTGCTGGTGGCGGGCGAATGCTACGACGACTGGGCTACTTATCAGTCCATTATCGAGGAGCATGAACTGGCTCCCTATTTACATCTGCACACAGATTTTATCCCCGCCGATCAAGTACGGGTCTTTTTTTCCGCTGCCGATCTGGTGGTGCAGCCCTACAAGAGTGCTACGCAAAGTGGCATTTCGCAGATTGCCTACCATTTCGAGAAGCCGATGGTCGTGACCAACGTTGGTGGGTTGCCGGAGATCGTCACCGATGGCGTTTCCGGCTATGTGGTATCGCCCGTTCCGGATGCCATTGCGGAAGCGATCCACGACTTTTTTGAAAATGACCGCGCTGCTACTTTTCAAGCCGGCGTGCAGGCGGAAAAGCAACGTTTCTCTTGGAACCGCTTCCTCGAAAATCTGTCCGCCCTGACTAGATAACCAGACCGTTCCCTCTTACCTTACTTTTTTGGCACAATATTTATTACCCTTCTAATATCAGGTATTTATCTGTTGGCATTCCTGCGGGTAAAGTGATAACTGGTAATATCAAATCCTTTGTTCAAATACAGTCGGTGTGCTGCATGGCGTTGTGGCCCAGAGTCTAGCGTCACGCACCGACAGCCGGTCTCCTCCGCCCAACTGAACACATAATCCAACAACGCTCCGGCGTAGCCTTGTCCTCGGTACTGCTCGAAGGTGGTCAGGTCGTCAATATAGATTTGTTTGCCATCGTGGAGCTTTTGTTGGTAGCGAAACCCCAGTGCCGCTATTGCCAATTCTTTTGTGGGGTTTTCGATGAAAACCAACTGATAACCCTCTTGCATCATGTCATGCAACAGGGGTAAAAAACTATGCTCATCCAAATGTGGACGCAGCAGGTGCAGCACTGGCCAACACTTCAACAGGTCGCTATCAGTATGGGCGATTTGAATAGAATGCATCAGAAAATGATCAAATGATTATAGATAAAAGCGGGTATTCGCCCGTCATATTGTTGCCTCCTTGTCACGCAAAATTCGCCTAATAACTGATTTTTTAACCTAACTTTTAATTCTTTTCCCATGAGAAACTTTTTTTTATTTGTTTTATTCGCGTTGCCGGCCTTTTTGAGCGCCCAATCGTGGGAGTTTGGTCTGGCGGTCAATGCCGCCAACTACCAAGGGGATGTGGTCAAAACTGATCTCTTCACGCTCAAAGAGACCAATCCCGCTTTTGGCCTTTTTCTGCGCCGCAATTTCAATGATTATTTCGCTTTGCGCCTGAACGGTAACTATATGCGGCTATCCGGTAATGACGCAAACTTTTCTGACCGTGAAATACGGGGCTACACCTTCAAAAACACGGTGCTGGAAGGTTCCCTACAGCTAGAGGTCACTACTATGTCGGCCATTAACAAGGCCGGCAAGCCACGAGCCATCCGTCCCTATTTCTTTGCGGGCATTGGCTACGCCAGTGGCGACCCCACCGTTTTCTTCAATGAAACTGTCAATACCGCCTATGCCGCTGCTATCCAGAAGGATAAAGCCAATGTAGAAAAAGAAGTCGTCGTCTTTCCTCTAGGGGCTGGCTTCAAGTTTGCTTTGAGCGAAAAAGTGGGACTGGGGGCTGAAATCGGCTTTCGACCAACCCTGGGCGACTACACTGATGGCGTAAGCGAAGCAGGCAATCCTGAGAAAGAAGACTGGTATGTGCTTGGCGGCCTAAACCTCGCCTTTAAAATTGGCAAACCGAAGGACACGGACGCCGACGGCATTGGCGACAAGAAAGACAAATGCCCGGACGTGCCGGGGGTAGCTGAGAATATGGGCTGTCCAGCCGACCGCGACAAAGATGGCGTGTACGACACTGCCGATAATTGCCCGGATGTGATGGGCGTAATCGCCAACATGGGCTGCCCGGCCGACCGCGACAAAGACGGCGTGTACGACCGCGATGACAAATGCCCGGACGTAGCAGGTGTGGCCACCAATCTGGGCTGCCCCAGTGACCTCGACAAAGACGGCGTGGTAGACGCGGATGACCGTTGCCCAGAGTTGCCGGGCATTGCCGCCAACAAGGGCTGTCCGGCTGACCGCGATGCCGATGGCGTGTACGATGTGGATGACCGCTGCCCAGACCTGGCCGGTGTGACGGCCAACAAGGGCTGCCCAGCCGACCAGGACAACGACGGCGTGTACGACAAGGACGATAAATGCCCAACGCTGGCCGGATTGCCCGCCAATGCTGGCTGTCCCAATGACCGCGACAAAGATGGCGTGTACGACAACGACGACCGCTGCCCGGACCTGTTCGGTATTGCCGCCAACCGTGGTTGCCCGGCGATGAAGGCCGAGGAAGCCAAAGTGATGAACGTCTCGGTGAAGAACATTACTTTCAAGACCAACAGTGCCGTGCTGACCCCTGGGTCCTATAAAATACTGGATCAGGTAGCGACCATTTTGAAAAAATACCTCTACTTTTCGGTGGCCCTTGATGGTCATACGGACAATGTGGGCAACGAGGCTGCTAACCTGACCCTGTCGAGAAGCCGCGCCAAGACCTGTTACGACTATCTGATCAAAAAGGGTGTGGTCGCTTCCCGCTTGGCCTACGAAGGCTATGGTGAAACCAAGCCCATCGATACGAACGAGACCAAAGCGGGTAAGCAGCAGAACCGCCGGGTGGAGTTCAACTTGTCGGTGAAGTAGTTTGGTGAATGATGAATTATAACTGCCGCTTGGGAGGACACGCGATTCATCGGTTATCATTACTAACATGAGTCATCCCGAATTTTGCTTGGAAAAGCCCTCGCCGTAGGCTCCTATGGTTAATTGGAACGCGAATTGGGAGAGACTTGAAAAATGTGCGTGACGGCGCGGCATAATTGGAACGCGGATGACACGGATGACGCGGATTTGTACGGATCAAAAGAAAATCTGTGAAAATCCGCCCAATCTGTGTCATCCGCGTTCCTATTGTGTCCCGGTGGGCGACCCTATTGATTTTCAAAAAATTCGGGGTGACTCATGTTTTTTTCGTGCTGTTTCCTCTTCATGCAGTAATTTTTGCGAACATTCAGGAAGTACTACACCGTTAATCAACCATCTTCTTATTTTTCTATGTCGAAAGTTATCGTTCTTTTTTCTTTCTTTTTTCTCGTCGCTATTGGAAAATCCCAAGCCCAAAGCCCTGACCTGCAATCCATTAAAGAGATCATGGCCAGCCAGGAAACCGCCTGGAATGCCGGTGACCTAAAAATCTTTATGGCTGGGTACTGGCGGTCGGACAGCCTGACCTTCATCGGGTCGCGTGGCCTGATCCACGGCTGGCAAACCACCCTGGATAATTATCGAAAAAGCTATCCTGACCGGGAAACAATGGGGACGTTGACGTTTACCCTGTTGTCGGTGGAGCAACTCTCCCCGACCAGTGCCTACGTCATCGGCAAGTGGGCATTGGCGCGTACCAAAGGCGACTTGAGAGGTCACTTTACCTTGCTGTGGAAAAAAATCGACGGCATTTGGGTTATTGTGGCCGATCATTCGAGCTAAAGAAAGACAATAGGCAAAAGGCAAAAGAGCTCAGGGTAAATAGTGGCACTGCCCATTGCCTTTTTTTGCCCATTGCTTCTCTTGCTCATTGCCCATTGCCTATTCTTCCACTAAATGCCCGACAAACTGCGCCCCATTGTCAATAATACGTCGGGGACTGCGCCGAAAACCCAGCCCACAGGCCTCGTAGGCGAAAAAGATGCCCGCTTGGTAGTAGTGTCCTTCTTCATCGCGGGCCAGATCAGCGTAGGCCTGGTACACACTGGCCTGCTTGCCGTAGGCTCCGTCCCGCACTTCCAAGGGCAGTCCGATATCGTCGTACACCGTCACGTTGGCCCCTTCACGGCCAAAAAACACCTTCTGGACAAACGGAAAATCGCTGCGGCCAATGGGTTCTTTTAGAGTGGCTTCGAGCAGCAGTGGCTCGTTGGGAAATAAATCCCAGAGATATTTCAGGATGCCCTTCGACTGGAACAGCAAAGTATAGGCAGGGTTAATCACCACCGCCAGGTTGCGCTGTACGATTTTGGTCAAAATAGCGCACAGTTCCGCCTCTTCTTCGGCAATATATTCCCAAGGGATAAGCTTGAACCAAAAGTCGTAGCGGGTGAAATTGCCCTTGCCGTCGGGCGCGAAAATGCCGTCCAGTTCAGAAAAATTCACCTCATCCACGTAGCAAAAATGGGTTTCGAACCCAGCCTCTTTGGCGGCATCGGTCAAGATGGCTACGTTATGCTCATCTTCCGGGGCGTCGCGCAGGGTGCTGAACAAAATGGTTGCTTCCAGATCGGGGTTGGCCGTTTTCAAACGCCCGAAATTGTCGGTCAGGGCCTCGTAGATGAAATTGAACTGCCGATCTTCGGCAATACCATTGGCCTTGAGCTGCGCCCATTGGATGATCGCCGTTTCCGGTAATGAAGTGGGCGTATCGGCATTGAATTCCATCATTTTTAGCGGCAAACCTTGTAGGCCGCCCGCCAGATCGAAACGACCGAACAGGTGCAGATGGCGGTCGTCTTCCCAAGTGTGGCGGATCATAGCCCGCAGGTTGACCGGAATACCGATTTCGTCCAGCAAGTTATGTTGCAGTACGTGGTCAGCGGCCTTGACAAACAACTCGTACAGCCGGTTGCCCGCTTGGTAAAACGCATCGTTTTCGGCGGGCGTGATGACCAGCATCTCGGAGGTCAGGTAATCATGTGCCTCCGCCGAGACAAAATAGTCCCAACCGAGTTCTTTGAAAACAGCGTTGGGTAGTTGGGTGATCGCTTGCTTTTTGATGATTTATGTTGGTTGAAGAAAAGGCTGAGAAAAAGGGTGGAGGGGGTTGAGAAAAGGGTTGATAACCATCTTCGACCTCTTAGGCCGAAGTGTTTATTGCCTATTGCTCGTTGGTATTACCCGCCGCTGCTACTGCGGGAGCCACGGAAAAAGCCGCTTTTGCCGCTGGCGGGCATCCGCACCGTGCGACTCACCGACGTGCGGCGCAGTTCATCGCCCACACCACTACGGGCCATGTACCCGCTCTGGCCGCCCCGGTACACCGACGAATAGCCCGGCGAACCAAAACTGCGGCCCATCATGTAGCCCATCGCACCCCACCATAGTACCCCGCCCATGCCCATGCCGTGCGAGTGGTACCCCTGGTTGTTGTGTTGGCGTGGGGCCACGGTATCCTGCGGCTGCACCAGGCTCTTGGCCTGGGCCAGCGTCAGCGAATCCACGGTGCCATCGCGACGGCGAATGACGACGCGTGAAGCATCTTTGCTCCCCACCACCTCTTCGTCGACAATATCAAACTCGCCGTTTTCTTTTTCTTCCAACGTCGTGATGACGCCTTTGGTGGGTTCTTGTACGGTCACTTCTTCCCAGTCGGAACCGTTATCGCTGCTGCAAGCCGCTTGCCCACTGAGCAAGGCGGCCACGGCTACGTACATCCCGCCCCGGCGCAGGCTGCGTTTCCAAGTGGACTCGGTACTATAATTCTTGAATGGTGTCATGGTAGATGGTTGAGAAAGTGGAGAACGTGGAGGCTGTTGAAACTGTATCCGTTGTAATAATTGCAACGGATTTTTCCAAACCGCCATTTGTTTGTCTGATTGGAAATGCAAAGGTGATGGTAAAACGTTGACAGGCAAGATACGTTCGATGAGGCGGGATGGAAATTCGATAAAGCCGGATGCAAAAACGATATGGCCTTTTACGATGTTTATGCTCTCGCCCCTCTTTTTGTCTCACTTTCTTACCCTCTCAAATTTTTCTCGCCCTTCTCGCCTATGCAGACCCTCGTTTTTGCCACCCACAATGTACACAAAGCCCGGGAAATAGAACAAATTTTAGGACCTGATTTTACGGTAATGACGCTGCGCGACATTGGGCAGGAAGAAGAAATACCCGAAACAGCCGACACATTGGAAGGAAATTCTGTGCTGAAAGCCCATTTTGTCCGGCAAAAATACGGCTACGATTGTTTCTCGGAAGATACCGGGCTGGAAGTGGAGGCCCTGAACGGCGCACCGGGCGTGCATACGGCTCGCTATGCTGGCGAACGCCGCGATCCGGAGGAGAATATTCAATTACTGCTGGCCAATTTGGCCAACCACTCCAATCGGCGCGCCCGTTTTAGAACCATCATCACCTTATCGATCGGAGAAAAAGAAATATTATTGGAAGGGATTTGCACTGGAAAAATCGCACTGGAAAAACAAGGCACAGGCGGCTTTGGCTATGATCCGGTTTTTATCCCTGATGGCTACGAGCAGACTTTTGCCGAGCTGGGCGACGAAATAAAAAACCAGATCAGTCACCGGGGCAAGGCTACGCGAAAACTAATCGAGGCTTTACAAAACCCCATTTAACGCCTGCATTGCAGACGAATGGGGCTGGTTTGGATAGCGTTGCTCAAGTGACCACTCCGATCCCGGATACTGATGATATAAAACACCGTATCGAATGCTTGCGGCGCAAAACTGCTGGTGTCGCAGGGCGGAACACCACTCGAGCTGGGATAAATACAGCAAGTGTTCGGCACAATGATGGAAATTTCGCCGGAAATGCCATTGCCCGCGCCCTGCGTACCAACTGACGGAATACGATAAGAGGGCTTCTGGAAGGCATCGCGGCCATCCACGATGAAGATGCTGGCGGAGGTATCGGTGAAGCCCAAGTCGCCATCACCATCGGTATAACTGAACGTAACTACCACACTGTCAGCCCCTAACGAGGCTTGCTTCAAGGTCGTTTTGGACAGGCTCATAAACTCGATCACCGGCTCGTCGGGATAATCGGGCGGCTGCACACAAAATTGCAACAGGGTCAGCATGGAACAGGCAAAAACAAGAGCGGTCGTAATGGTGTTTTTCATGGCAAAAAGGCAAATCGTATTTTGTGGCCAAAAATGGCGTTTTTCGTGGAAAATCAAACAGTGGAAAGAGCGGAATTATTGCCGATGCTGGCACAATTGGACAATAGCGGTTTTGTGGAAACGGCACTGCGAGTGTTCCGCTACCAAGCCCGACACAATCCGTTGTACGCCCGCTGGCTAAAACTGCTGGGCCACCAGGCGGCGGACATCACTACCCTGGAGGCCATTCCCTGTCTGCCCATCCAGTTTTTCAAAACCCATACCCTGCAAACGGGCCAATGGGCAGCGACCACCACCTTTACCAGCAGTGCCACCACTGGCCAGACGCCTTCGCAACACCTCGTCCGGGACCTGGATTTTTATCTGCACTACGCCCGACGTGGCTTTGCGCATTTTTATGGAGACCCCGCCGACTGGTGCGTCATCGGCCTGCTGCCTTCCTACCTCGAACGAACGGGTTCTTCGCTGATCGCCATGGTCAACGATATTGTCTGGCGGTCGCGCTACCCGGACAGCGGCTTTTATCTGCACGATTTCCAGATGCTGCGGACGAAGCTCGAATGGTGCCAGATGCGGGGTATTCCCACGCTGCTGATCGGGGTCAGCTTTGCCCTGCTGGATTTTGCCGAACAGCAGCCGATGGATTTGCAGGGCATCACCGTGGTGGAGACAGGCGGCATGAAAGGTCGCCGCCGCGAACTGACCCGTCCGGAACTGCACGCCCGGCTGGGGGAAGCGTTTCAGTTGGAAACTATTCATTCCGAATACGGGATGACGGAATTGTTCTCACAGGCTTATGCGTTAGGCAGCCATCGGTTTCGCCCCACGCCGACTATGCGGGTGCTGGCCACTGAGATATACGACCCGTTTTGCTTAGTTGCGCCGGGCCACACGGGCGTATTGAATATTATAGATTTGGCTAATCTGGACACCTGCGCTTTTATCGCCACCGAAGATGTGGGCAGGGTGTACGCCGATGGGAGTTTCGAGGTGTTGGGCCGACTGGATGCGGCGGAATTAAGGGGCTGCAATCTGCTGGTGGAGTAAGGAAAGTTAGAGGGTGAGAAGAGCGAGAGCTGTGAGGGGGGTTGCTGTGTGTGCCATAATTTATCATTTACAATTCATAATTCCATTCATGCGCATTGGCCTGCTTTCCGACACCCATTCTTTTCTGGACGATAAGGTGTTCGACTATTTTGCCGAGTGCGACGAGGTGTGGCACGCCGGTGATTTTGGCAGTATGGACATACTGGACCAATTGCGGGCCTTCAAGCCTTTTCGCGGCGTGTACGGCAACATCGACGGGGCAGACATCCGGGCGG
>JAYUXG010000453.1:0-8505 GCA_043753125.1 Saprospirales bacterium
GCAATGGCCCAAAACCTCATTGATAAACCCATGACTATCAAAGAACTTCTATTAACAAGACCGCAAATGATTCCATAAATTAATCGCGCAGTACCCAAATACTCGGATACGCAAATTATCCTACCGCAAAAGGCCCATCGAACTTCGGCTTCCAGGTAGCAGCAATGGCAAAAGCGCGAAACTTAGCCTCCTCTGCCTTTGGGCCAGCAAAGAGTTCGTCCACCGTAGATTGAAAGAGGGCTACCCATTGGTCGAAATACGCTGCCTTAAGCGGATATTTTTGGTGCAAGTCAAAGTGTTTTTGAATGGGGTTGCCCCGATAAGCATCCCCATAGCCCAGCAGTAGAAACTCCCAGAAGGCGTACATCACGGGCAGGTGCCGTGGCCAATCTACTTGGGCCACCTCGTTGAAAATCGGCCCCAATAGCTCGTCCGACTGGACTTTGCCGTAAAACGTGTCGATGAGCAGTTTTACATCGGCGGGTAAGGTAATATCGTGTTGCATGGCGCAAAAGTACGCCCCCTCGAACGTGCTGGTACATTTGAGGGGGCGATCATGTAGGCGAAACCCCGGCTTCGCGCGGTGAGAAAGACTATACATATAGAAAAACCCTACTACAATCCTGCGGAAGAATCCAGCAGTATTTTCTCGATGCAATCAAAAATCACACTTGGTTCGATTGTCTTTCAACCAACGCTCTTTGTCCTGATAGTCAGGCATATAACGTTCTACCAACGCCCAAAATTGGTCGGAATGGTTGAGCTCGACGAGGTGGGCCAGTTCATGCAGTATTACGTAGTCCTGCACTTCTTCCGGGGCGAAAAGCAGACGGGTAGACAGATTGACGTTGCTATGGGCCGAGCAACTGCCCCAATTGCTATGGTTGTACTTCAGGTTGATGCTTTTGATCGGACGGCGAAAAGTGCGGTCGTTCCAGTCCTGCACCCGACGCGCGATCTCGGCCTGGAAGTCGCCAGCCACCACCCGCGAGAGCAACGTCTTGATGCTCCGGTAGCGGTGGGCGTCAGTGGCCTTAGCGGCCAACTGGATGCTGATGGTGTCGCCGACGAGCCGGGCAGTATGGGTCGCCCGTTCCTGCACCTGCACCTCGAGACGGTACTGGCGCTTACCAACCGTCAGCACATCGCCAGTGCGATATTCTTTGGCGACAAATGCCTCCCGCAAGGCCGGTTTCTTGACAAAGACCAGAGCCACCCAGGCTTGTAGCTTTATCAGTTGTTTTTGGATGGAATCTGGGGCTGTCCCCAGGGGCATTCGCAGGGTAACGCGCTTGCCAGTTACCCCAAAGCGGGTGTCGCGACGGCGTTCCAGGGAAATCTCCACGGGCAGATCAAGGCCATCGGCATGGATAAAAGCACTGTATTTTTTCAAGATGCAGTTTAAAAAAGCGGGTAAAAGCCAAATGACTGATCGACAAAGGCGCACAATAGCAGATAAAACGAAATTGCCGCCAAGTGGTTCTTCCCAGATTAGCGCTGCACGGGTGTTACTTTACGTGCATAGACCAGACAGGTAAAAATGCCCAAAGGATCGGCGTTGCCAGCTACATTGTTCTGGATGGGCGATGGCTGCGTAAAAGGGTTGGCATTGCCCAACGTAGCCAGCTGAATGCTTTCTAAGTAGTCATAATAATCCTTTGACATCGTAAAAATGGTATTATAGACCGTATCACCCTGCATGAGGTTATAGGGGGTGCCAAAGGCAATCAACGATGTTATGTTGGCACGGTCGGTAAATAAGAAATCCTGATCTGGCAGGCTCTTCAATCGCTGATAATTGAGCAACCGGCGGTAGTAATTGTTGTTGGTGGTATCGTCATTGAAGTAAGTCAAGACGCGGGCCAAGGTGTCCCGCTCGGCATCCCACTCCACCACACTGCTATCAATCTTAATAGCGGGCAGCATACGGGCATATCCGGTGATGCGCTTGCCATTGGAAAAAATGATGTCTAACGAATATTCTACGCCAGGGGTGGCGGGTACCAGAGTATTGCTTTGGTAGTTATAGAGCTTAACAACGAGGGGCGTGGAAAAGTCGGGAAATCTACCATTGTGCAGGATCTCCGTCCGGCCATTGTAGCTGATAAGCACTGCGGCACTATCTAACAAAGTCTTCTCCACAAAAGTGGAGTCCAGCCCAAAGGGATCAAAAAACCCATAGCTCTGCGTAAGCAGCAAACGAAAAGGCTTGCCAGGCTCCAAATAGCACTCTACCACCGGCTGGCGTCGGTACTCTGGCAAATCAATATCTACCTCTTTGGTAAGGTTGCAAGCACCCAGCAAAAACACGATTACTCCTGAAATAATACAATCTAGCAGCTTCATTTTAAGCATTTGAACGGATGAAATGGCGGCTGCCCAACCAGCAATAGCCAAAATCAAAACGCAAATATTATGCTGAAAGCGGCATCGCAGTTACCAAAACCCGAATAAAAGGCTTATTTTATATTAGTTTGCCAATAATTGCCCTTTCTGATAAAAGTCGGAGGAGGCGTTGTACGCTGTTTGCCGAAGGCTGTTTGTCCTGAAAACGAACCGCTATCGCGCAATGATCGTGGTGTCCCGATCATAAACCAAACAGGTGAAAATGCCCAACGGATTGCTGGATCCACTCACATTGCCCTTGATGGGCGAAGGCTGTGCAAAGGGGCTGAGATTGCCAATAATCGCCAATTGTATACTTTCGTAGTAGTCATAATAGTCCTTGTTAATGTGGAAGATAGTGTTGAATGCCGTGTCGCCTTCCACCAATTCATAGCCCGTGCCGAAAGCGATGAGGTCGGTCTTGACAATGCGGTCGTCTACCAGAAAGTCTTGCTCCGGGACGCTGTCCAGCGAGCCATAGTTCAGTAGACGTCGATAATAATTTGGCATCGTGCGGTCATCATTAATATAAGTAAGCACCCGCGCCAGCGTATCTATGTCGGGACTGAATTCCACCACTACGCTATCGATCGGTACGCTCGGCAACATGGTCGTCCGCCCGACAATATTGCCGCCATTATTGGGCAGGGTGATGTTCAAGGCGTACTCAACACCCGGAGTGGTTGGCACGAGTTGGTTGCTCTGGTAGTTGAACAACTTTATGGGTGCGATAAAGGTAAAAAACAGCCCGTTGGTCAGCGTATCCGTCTGGCCATTGTAGCTGATGGTCACCGTTGCGCCTTCCAATAACGTCTTTTGGAGAAAATTGGAATCCAGCCCAAAGGGGTCGAAGAAGCCATAACTATGCGTGAGCAAGAGGCGAAAAGGTTGCCCCGGCTCCAGGTAGCATTCTACTGATGGCTGCGACTGGTAGTCCGGCAAATTAATATCCACGTCCTTGGTGAGGTTGCAGGCGGCCAAGGAGAGGAAAAAGATAATTGATAAATTATTGATTTTCATGGCTTTAAAATTTAAAGTTCCAAGTGATCGAAGGCAAAATCGGAAATAGTGATACCTGCTTGGCTTTGATGCCAACCGGCACCTCGCCCAGTGGTGTCTTGGTGGTCTCCGCATCCAGGTAGATGAAATAAGGATTGCGGCGGTCGGTAGCGTTATAGACACTGAGGGTCAGGTCGCTTTGGATGCGGCGACCGTTGAACTTGCGGACCACGCCCAAATCGGCCCGCGTATAGGCCGGGTAGCGGAACGTGTTGCGGTCGCCGTAGATAGGCACCAGAAACTGACGTGGCGCCCCCGTCACGTCCTGAAAAGTAAAGCGTCCGGAAGGTAGCCAGCTCACGTAACCGGAAGTATACACCCAGGTGGCTGTGATTTGCCAACGCTTGCTCAGCTCCCACAGTGCCACGATGCTCAGGTTGTGGCGGGCATCGAAACGAGGGGCGAAATACTCGCGGCGGTTGATGTCCGGAAAATCGCCGCGCCGCGCCCAGGCCAGGGTGTAGCCGATCCAGCCGGTCAACTTGCCCTCCTTTTTTTCGATCTCCAGTTCCAGTGGACTGAAAGAGTAGCCCTTGCCAATGGTCAGCTCATTTTCGAGGTCATCGTTACCAAAGAGTTCCGCACCGTCCTTGAAGTCCACCGAACGTTGCAGCCATTTGTACCAGGCCTCCCAAGTGATGAGAATATTGTCGCGGAACAAATAAGTAGTGCCGATGGCCACTTGGTCACTAGTTTCCGGCTTTATCGCTGTGGTGCTGGGATACCAAATATCTGTAGGCAGCGACAGGCCACTACTGGCCAACAAATGGACGTATTGGTTCATACGCGAGTAGGAAGCCTTCAAGGAGAACTTGTTATTAAAGGCATAATTGGCAGCCACACGCGGCTCGAAATTGGCGTAAAAGGCCGGTTGGTTGGACCAAGCGGAAACGCGCCCGCCATAATTTATCTTTAGCCGACTGGTGGCGACCCATTCATCGGCGACATAGGCTCCGTATTCCATACCATTGAAATCCTGGCCCGCCTCGAAGTTGACCTGGCCGTCATCGCTGCCCGCTTTCAAGCGGCCCACCACAAAATCGTGGTAGGTGGCGTTGGCCCCGAAGCGCACCGTATGGCGGTTAGAAGGCTGATAATAAAAGTCCACCTTGGTATTGGCGTCCTTTACGTTGGAACCCAATTTGAAGGAAAACCCCTGGAGGATGTTTTCGATCTTGTATTGGTAGTCAGAATAGGTAAAAGTGGTGTTAGCGAACAGCCGGGGACCAAACACATGGTTCCAACGGGCAGTCCCGGTCGTATTTCCCCAGTCAAATTGGAAATTGAAAGTCTCGTTTTTGAAACCAAACACGTCGCGGCCAAAGTAGCCACTCAGGAACAGGCGGTCTTTTTCCGACAGGGTAAAATTGACCTTTGTGTTCAGATCGTAAAAATAGTAGTCGGGGATGGGGTTGTAATCTTCCTTGCCTACATTGGCCTTATTGATTCGCTTGGTGATTATATCGGCGTAAGTACGACGGCCACTGACGATAAAAGAAGATTTGTCCTTTTGAATCGGCCCTTCCAGCGTCAATCGGCTGGCAATGATGCCCAAACCACCGGAACCGCTGAACTTTTGGTTGTTGCCTTCCTTCATCCGCACATCAATGACCGACGACAGCCGCCCGCCGTACTGCGCCGGAAATCCACCTTTGTACACCTTCAAGTCTTTCACTGCATCGGAGTTGAAAGTACTGAAAAAACCGAACAAATGGTTGGCGTTGTAGACCACCGCTTCATCCAGCACAATGAGGTTCTGGTCGCTGTTGCCGCCGCGCACGAAAAGGCCAGTGGTGCCTTCCGAACCGGGCGTGAAGCCGGGTTTCAGTTGCAATATCTTGATGATGTCCGGCTCGCCAAAGAGCGCGGGCAAAGCCTTGATCTCTTTCGAACCAATGGTCGTCACCGACATTTCGGTGCTTTTCACCCGGTCTTCAAAACTGTTGGCTTTGATGACGACTTCTTCCAACACCGAACCTTCGGGCCGCAGCTTGACATTCAGCTTGGCCGCACCCCTGACCTTTACCGTGCGCAATGTGGTCTCATAACCGAGGTAATGAAAGCGCAACGTGATCGAATCCGTGCCTTGTGGTACTGTAAAGGAGTAAAAACCATATTCGTTGCTCACGTTCCCCTTGTCAAGGCCCACGGCTTCTACCGTGGCACCGATGAGCGTCTCGCCGGTTTCAGCATCTTTTACGACGCCGCTCACGGTAGCGGTTTGGGCCAACAAAAAGGTTGGAAGAACAAATAAAAGGCAAGTAAGGATGTTTTTCATAGTTCCGTTGGAAGTAGGCCGTAGATGGCTGGATTAACAGGCTCTAAAAAATATTGTTCGGCGAAGGTCGGCTGCGAGTTGCCGATCTGGAATTTGATTCGACGAAGCTTGCTTTATGGTCGATTTATTTTTAAAAGAATGGAAAATTGAAACCAGCAAGTTTATGATTATTCGGAAAGTGGCAGGTTACAAGGCGGTAAACCAAATTTTCGCAAAGGTGGATGTTGGTGGCGTGGAAAAATGGGAGCTGGGCTTCCGCATTAGAGACGGTCCACTTCAACGAACTGTTGGGTCGCCAAGCGGTAACACTTGATAGGGTAGGGTATCGCTCAAGCGATAATATCGTTCTGGCAAATCACCAAACGCCCGGCGCGGCAGCATCAGAAACGAGACCATCGAATCGCGGGGCAGCGCGGCGGCCACCGCTGGCGCATCGTCGGCTACCACCAGAATACGCACCGAATCAGGCGATTGGAGCGCAGAAATCTGTAGTGTCTCGAAAGGCAATCCCCAGGTCATCAACAGGGTTTTACGTTGTACAGAGTCGGTGGCCACCACAAACTTTCTCCCTTTCTGTCCCTGTGTTTCTGCCAATAAAGACCGAACATAGGCCAGCCGTGCCGAGTACGGACGATGGTTTTGATAAATGCCGAACAACCTGATAATAAGCAAAATAACCGCAATGGGCAACCAAATCCGGCGCGATCGAAGCCGGGGAAAAATATCCCACACCAGCGGGAAAATCAGGAACACTGCCAGGGCTTGGTAGTGGCTTTCGGCAATGTACCAGCGATCATCGTCCAGATAGCGTTGCAAAATCAGTAGCAGATAACCCAAGGTGGTGCCCGTCACCAACGCCGCCAACAGCCAGCGTTTTTGCCAAATATAAAAACCCACTACCAATCCAAATAACGGCCAGAAAAGCAACAAACTGTCGTCGCAGTGCGCCCAAAAGTCGCGCCAGCCCTGCGAATGCCACAGTCGCTCCGCTGAAAAATGGAACTCGCGCACGTACTGCCCAGTCATGCCCCGGTCGTAAAAGTTTGGGGTCCGAAGCACATATTTGGAAGCAAACAGCAGTGCGAAAAGCCCGGCGACAGCCAGCAACCAAGGTCGAGGAAAGGGCCGGGCCGGTTGCAACCACCAAAAACACCACGTGAAGCCAAGCGGAAAGACCATCAATGGGTGAAAATAGACCACCGTGGTCGCCAACAACGCAACGGCCACGCACACCATCCCTTTCCGGAAGCTATTGACTTTTGGAAAATTCGAGGCCAAGCTCCAGAGCACAAAAGACAATGAAATCCCTTGCAACAGCTCGTTCTGCATCCAGTAGAAGCAGTCGCCACTGAGCAAAACTACGAACAACAAAATGGCCATCGCTGCCCGTCGGTCGTGCAAGCCATGCCAGCAGATGCTGTACAACAGCCAGTGCCACAACACTATAGCAATCGAGTACAAAAACAGCACCGTAGCCAGGGAGGCACCCGCGTGGACCCCCGCCAGCGGCAGCAATTGTACCGCCACGGCACCAAAACGCTCCACCATGATAGCGGGCTGGCCCGAAGCAATGAACAAATAACTCTGGAAGGCGACATCCAAAAGGAGCGTGCGTTCCGGCCAAAACCAGCCCGCCATCGCGGTTAGGGTGGCGAATGTAGCATGACCAGTGAGGCCAGCGATTCGCCGGGCGGTTGTTATTTCGGTGCGTGTAACTTGCATTCTTGTGGCGAAATACGCACTTTTGTCGAAACAATGTTTCAATAATGAAAACAGTCATTTTCACCCTCTTCTTCCTCGCGTCGAGCCTTTGCTCCGCCATTGCCCAAACCGATGAAGTCACTATCCGGCAGGTCATTGAATCGGAAAGCAAAGCCTTTCACACAAATGTTGACCGCAAGTTGTTCACGACGTACTGGCACGTCACCGACGATAACCGCATGGTCTATACCGACCCCCAGGGTACCTTCCTTTTTCGGGGCGACGAAATGAAGGCAGCGGTCGCCAAGGGGGAATTGCCCCCTGCCGACCAGGCCACCAGTGAATTTTCCAATTTTTTGGTGAGGGCTGGCGGTAACGTTGGCTGGGCTTCTTTTGACCAAAAAAACACTACCCCGGATGGCAAAAGCATTTATACCCGCGAGTTCCGCTGTATGGAGAAAATAGACGGTGCTTGGAAAATAATCAGTTCGTCCATGCATGATTACAAGCCTTGATTTTTTCCGTTAAATAATCCATAAAAATGAAAATAGTTCCTTATTTATCCAATTTAACCCCACTCAGAGGTATTGCCGCCCTGTTGACGGTCATTTTTCACGTCGACCTGATGTTCGGCATGGGCGGCGATATGCTACTGAAATTTGAAGATTCCATGCTCATTAATCGCTTGTATTTGATGGTGGATTTCTTCTTCGTGCTGAGCGGTTTTATCATGCTCCACGTGTATGGACCAGGGTTTTCGGATGCCGTAACGATCTCCGCATTCAAACGCTTTACGGTTGCCCGTTTTGCGCGGGTGTATCCCCTGCATTTTGTCATGCTGGCGTACTGCGTAGTGCTTTTCGGGGCGTCCGCAACGCTGGGTATACCTGCTGTTCCAGTGCTGGAAATCGAAAATAACTGGTTTTCGATTTTTACTAATCTGCTGTTGCTCAATGGTTCGTAAAGAATCAGGCGGCTATTTCGGGTACTGCGCGATTAATTTATGGAATCATTTGCGGTCTTGTTAATAGAAGTTCTTTGATAGTCATGGGTTTATCAATGAGGTTTTGGGCCATTGCCGG
>JAYUXG010000454.1:0-3479 GCA_043753125.1 Saprospirales bacterium
CTCCAGGGGATTCAAAATGGTAACCTGCTCGACCATATTTTTTTTGTTGTCCAAAAAACTTACGAGCCACTCGCCTTCGGTCATCTGTACGCCCCTTAGATCACGATTGAGCAGCCCGGCCACCTGCTGTTTGTTCTGCATCTCGGCGCCGTAACCATCCTCTTTTTTCCACACTTTCAAGTGCAGAAACAAAATCTCCGGCTCTGCCGCCGCTGCGGCTGATTCGGTGGGCACTGTTGGCGTCATGGATTGCTTCAGCTGGCAGGAGAAAAGGGCGAAAAGAACCGGGAAAGTAAGTGGGAAGTATTTCATTTTTAAAATTTTGCAATCTGTTCTTTTACTATAAAACCATTGGGTAAAAGGAGCATTACGGTGTACATACCGCTGGCCAGCCGGGTCATATCGATGACGTGCTGGTAGGTCCCCTCTGCGGTCATGTACTGTTGGTACACCTGAGCACCGGTTTGGCTGTACACTTCCACCGTCAAGTTCAGGGAATAGTCCGTATTTCCACGGATGGTCAGTACATCGCCGGTGGGGTTAGGCGACATTTGATAGTAGAACTTATCCGGCTTTCCAATATTTTCGGTTGGGCTGACGTCGCTCGTAATATTCCAGGTTTGGCTGAAAACATAGCCTGCATTGGGTAAATAAGACCGTGACAAATCAGTTTCGTCAGTCACGTATAAGGTCAGTATATTATTGCCCGCCATTAATTGAGTTGGATCTACTATAACCGAATCTACATTGGAAGCAATCGTAGCACTATTAAGTTTCCATTCGGTGACCAGGGTATTTGGTTCCGGAAGGGTCAAAGTGGCCGAGAAAGTAGTCGGTGTATTTATCGTTACGGCCGAAGTAGCGGGCAAGGAACTATAAATCGGCGTTACGAGGGCATAGATTTTAGTGATAAATGCTTCCGTGCACACCGAGCAGAACGGTACCCCCAAATACTGCATCCTACAATTCTGGTGCGGGCGTTTCCAGCCCTCCACGCCGATGGGATAGATACCAATTCCATTATCACCCAGCCAGTTTTTCCATTTAACGGTAGCCGGGTTGGCATTCATAGTGCGATTAGGAGCTTCTCCCTGCCCACCAATGGCGTATTCGTCGGCTAACCCGGCAAAGGAATGACCGATCTCATGAATGGCTACTTCGCTGGAAAAGGCATCAGTAGTAGCAGTAGCGACAATGCCACCGGAGCCACCGTAGTAAGGAGAGTTCACCAGCACAAATACTTGATCGTAATTGGGGAAATTGCTGCTCAAGACATTGTAGACCGCCACTTCGTCTTGCGACACTACTAGTCGATGAATACCCGCGTAATCGAAAGTAGAGTTGAAATAGGTATTGGCCGTAAAGATCGGTTGTGTGCTACCCGGAGCTTCATCGGAAGCGGTGCCCGGATGGTCGGCTCCTGATTGCAGGGAAGGCACTTTGATCGCGTAGAAATTAAAGAAATTTCCGTATTCCCGGAAAGGAGTCTGGGTAAATAAATCCGCTTTCATAGCATTGACCTGGCTGATGTAAATGAATAATTCACCCGCTTGGTAGCCATCGCTGAGGAAGACATATTTAATGCGTTTGTCCGGGAGGCCGTTATTCAGGATAGTCTCTACCGGAAAAACCTGGGCATTGGCCATAAGTGCCATAGCAAGCCAGATGGCCAGCAGCATAGATGTGCGCACGGTCATTTAATTTTAAAAATTTGTGGAAAAGTATGAGTTGAAACTTCGCTTGGTCGCTTTTATCATCTGTACCCTTATTTTGAAACCGTTCCTTAGCGAAGCAATTGCCCAACCTCCCGCCAGGTAATTAGGCGGATCTGCTGGTCGGCCAGTGTTTTTTTGCATAAGGCACTGGTGAAAAAATCCAGGTCAGCCTGCCGCCAGGGCGCGCACCAGGCTGGATACACCGCGTGGCTATTGGTCATCCCCTGCATTTCGGAATCGTCGGAAGCGGTGTGAATCAGCAGCACACTGACCCCCGCTTCCAGGGCCTCGAAAGTATTGAGATAATATTGCGCCATGCCTTTGGTGTAGTCCTCAGGTACAGCAGTGTATACATGATCCACCACGATGTCCCGTTCGGTAACGGCAGATTGAAAAGAAGCACCCAATTGGCCCAAGATATCCCGGCTGACCATGGACGGAATGCCGTATTCCCGGCCCAGTTTCAGGTAAATAGAAAACAGGCTGGTGTTTTGGAAAAGGCAGCCCATGTGGCTATCCAGATGCGTGGGCTCGATGCCCAGTTTTTTGGCGCGTTCGATCTGCGCGCGCAGCTCCTTTTCCACCTCGTCCGGTTTAGCCGTTGCTGCAAAAGTGGCGCAGTTATCGTGCAAATAGCCCACGGAATCCACCAGGCTCTGTACCTCTTGGCGGGGGGCCACCGGCCCCCATTTATAGGGTTTCCACTCACTGGTCAGGGTCAGGTGCAGCCCCAGATCGTGGTCGGGATGGCTTTTGGCATAGGCCACCACTTCCGGCAGCCAGGGGCAGGGGATCATCACGCTGGCGGAGCGAACCGAACCCTCGGCCATGGCTTTGAAACTGGCCGTATTTTCTGAATGGGCCACCGCCAGGTCGTCAGCATGAATGATGAGAAGTTTCGTTCCGGCCGGGTAGCCCAGGCGTTCTACCAGTGAGACCGCTTTTTGGGCTTGGGCTGACAGGTTGTTGCAAAGACAGAAACAGGCAAGGAGCGGTAAAAGATGGATATATTTCATAGAAGTTGTAGTTTTATTTCAATAATTTGCCAATCTCCTGCCAGGTAATCAACCGAATTTGCTGATCGGCCAGCGTTTTGTGGCACAGTTCACTATGGCACTTGTTGATAAGAGTCAGGTTGATTACTACAATCCTTAAATTTTCATTGCCCGCTGCCTTTTGCCCATCGCTGATTGCTATTTGTTTACCCTTCCCATTCCACCACAAACTCCGCCGTCCGCCACTCTCTTCCTTGCTCCACCACCGCTTGCTCCGGCGTGGGCAGCATTTCCGTACAGTACAGAGAGCCCGCCCCATGACGCAGCATTTTATCCAACAAAAGTAGACAAACCGGACTGTCCCGGTCAAAGTACTGCGGTTTTTCCGCCTGAAACCGTGCAAAAAAATGCCGTGGAATATCATTTTTTAGCAATGCTTGATGTAGTACCCATAAACGTTCGGTCGCTCTGCTGGACGTTGACCGCCATAATTGCCAAATCGTGGATGGAAAGTGCCAAGCAGCGCGCAGCAGCACCAGGGATTGATGCTCCAAGCGTGGCCGGAAATGGCTGGTTGATTGTTCAGTAGGGAGAGGGTTTGACCGCCGTGGCCGCAAGCCATCCAGCGACACGAAAGGCATACCCAACTGCCACAATACCTGCATGACCGGCGGTCGCGTCGTGGGCGATTCCAAGCCCAGATCGGTCATCCAGACTGGGTCGCCGGTGTGCCGATCTATCAGCCGGGGGCCGTCTGCCATTCGTTGCA
>JAYUXG010000455.1:0-8498 GCA_043753125.1 Saprospirales bacterium
TGGCCGACGATGACCTTACCGATCTGGTCCTTTACCCGCTCGGCCCGCTCGCGCACCGGGCGTACGTCCACGCTTTCTTCATGAGAAGATGAAAGGAAGTCAGGGGGAGTAATTAGTTCCGTGGGAGTGGCCTCTTCCAGCTGGAAATCTTCTCCCTGCGGCTCGAAGGACTCGTTTTCGGTAGTGGTCATTTTTTTATGGAAATAAAGAATTTGAAGCTGCGATGCGGCGGAAGTTTTCGATGTGCAATGGCTTAATTAGAGCAGCAAGGTTTACGCGTTACACATCGATCCGGGCATACTTGGCATTCGCCTCGATAAACGCCCGACGGGGTGGCACCTCGTCGCCCATCAACATCGCAAACATCCGGTCCGCCTCGGCGGCATCGTCAATGGTGACGACTTTCAGGATACGGGTGACTGGGTCCATCGTGGTCTCCCACAGCTGATCGGCGTTCATCTCCCCCAAGCCCTTGTAGCGTTGCACCTTCACCGAATCGTCGTCTTCCCGCCCCCCGGAAAATTCCAGTTGGGCAGCCTTGCGGTCTTTGTCGTTCCAGGCATAGCGTTGGTTCTTGCCCTTTTTGACCAAGTACAACGGTGGCTGTGCGATATAAATGTGGCCTTTTTCAATCAATACCCGCATATAACGGAAGAAAAAGGTCAGAATGAGCGTGGTGATGTGGCTACCGTCGATGTCGGCGTCGCACATGATGACGACCTTATGGTAGCGCAGTTTTTCGGTGTTGAGGATGCGGTGCCCGTCCTCGTTCTCGGCAATGCTCACCCCCAGCGCGGTGAAGATGTTCTTGATCTCCTCGTTCTCGTAGATTTTATGTTCTAAGGCTTTTTCTACGTTCAGGATTTTACCGCGCAGCGGCAGGATGGCCTGGGTGTGGCGGTCGCGGCCCTGTTTGGCCGTGCCACCAGCGGAGTCACCCTCCACGAGGAACACTTCGCTATCCGCCGGGTTGCGACTGGCGCAGTCGGCCAGTTTGCCGGGCAGGCCGCTGCCGGTCAGCACGCCCTTACGCTGCACCATCTCGCGGGCTTTGCGGGCGGCGTTGCGGGCAGTGGCGGCCAGGATCACTTTTTCGATGATGCGGCGGGCCTGGTTTGGATTTTCTTCCAAAAAGGTTTTCAAGGCATCACCCACGCTGCGGCTCACGATGCCGAGTACTTCGGAGTTGCCCAATTCGCCCTTGGTTTGGCCTTTGAACTGGGGTTCCTGCACCTTTACCGAGATGACGGCGGTCAGCCCTTCCATGAAGTCCTCCCCGGAGACGGCAAAGGTCAGTTTCTTGAAATAGCCATTATCATCACCGTATTTTTTGAACTCGCGGGTCAGGGCACGGCGGAATCCACTGACGTGGGTGCCACCATCGCGGGTGCTGATGTTGTTGACAAAAGACACCACATTCTCGGAGTACGACGTATTATACATCATGGCTACCTCCACTTCCACGTTTTCGTCGGTCGTGGTGATATAAATGGGGTGCTCAATGAGGTGGGTCTTGGCTTCGTCCAGATAGATCACGAATTCTTGCAGGCCCCCTTCGGAGTAGAAGAGTTCGGTCTTGAAACTGCCATCGTCTTCCTGCTCCCGCTCGTCCACCAGCGAAAGGCGCAGGCCCTTGTTCAGGTAGGAGAGTTCGCGCAAGCGGTGGGCCAGCACGTCAAATTTATACTCGGCAGTCTCAAATATTTCCGGGTCGGGCAGAAAGGTGACGATGGTGCCACGATCGGTCGTATCGCCAATCATACGCACATCGTACTGGGGTTTGCCCTGTTTGTATTCTTGCTCAAACACCTTGCCCTCGCGGTGTACCTCGGCCCGCAGGAAGATGGACAGCGCGTTCACACAGCTAACGCCTACACCGTGCAGACCGCCGGACACTTTGTAGGTGTTCTTGTCGAACTTACCCCCGGCGTGCAGCACGGTCATGACCACTTCGAGGGCCGATTTTTTCAATTTCTGGTGCATCCCGGTGGGAATACCCCGGCCATTGTCGCGCACCCGAATACTGTTGTCGGGAAGAATCGTCACCCAAATATCGGTGCAATGGTGGGCCAGGTGTTCGTCAATCGAGTTGTCCACGACCTCCCAAACCAAGTGGTGCAAGCCCTTGGTGTCGGTGCTGCCGATGTACATACCGGGGCGTTTGCGCACGGCTTCTAACCCCTCCAGCGCGGTAATGCTACTGGCACCGTAATCACTACTGGCCTCATTTTCGGCGGCCAACTTTTCGGCGGCGTCATTCAAATCTTGTTCGTCTTTCATATTTTTGGTTTAGGTCGCGGCAGACTTTCCACGACATGATTTTCCCATACCCCGAGAATTTTCCGACAGGAGACCTGCCAAGTTTCAAAAACTTGGCAGGTCTGGATATGCGTACTCAGCGGTGCGGACTTATCCCTTTTTATCTTTTTAAAGGAGTGCAAAAATACGATAAAATACGTGGTCTTTTCAGTAAAAAAACGAGCATTTTTTGCAACGTTTCTCATCAAAAAAATATTAATCAAAACGTTGATAATCAGCAAATTGTTGCGAAAGGCTGCTTTTATTGCATCATGCTTACAAACTCGTCGAACAAATACCGGGCATCGTGCGGGCCAGGGCTGGCTTCCGGGTGGTATTGCACACTGAACGCCAGGTAGTTTTTCAAGCGCAAGCCTTCCACCGTCTGGTCGTTCAGGTTGATATGGGTGGCCTCCACCAGGCTGGGGCTGTCGTACACCGCCGACTCAAGCACTCCAAAACCGTGGTTTTGGCTGGTGATCTCGCTGCGGCCCGAGCGCAGGTTCTTGACCGGATGGTTGAGGCCGCGGTGCCCGTGGTGGAGCTTGTAAGTAGGCAGGCCTGCCGCGAGCGCGAGCAGTTGCTGGCCCAGGCAAATGCCAAAGAGCGGCTTCCGGTCCTCCAGCATTTTTTTCACCAAATCTACCGCGTAGCCCATTGCCGCCGGATCGCCGGGACCGTTGGAAATGAAATAGCCATCGGGGTTCCAGGCCTTGATCTCGGCAAAAGACGTGTGCGCCGGGAAAACCTGTAAGTAGCAATGCCGGGCATCAAAGCTGCGCAGGATGTTTTTTTTCACCCCGTAATCCATGACCGCCACCCGCAAAGGCGCGTCTTCCTGACCGATGAAATAAGGCGTCTGGGTAGTGACCCGACTAGACAACTCCAAACCCTTCATGGAGGGGATACTGGCCAGCCGCTGTTGCAATTCCGCCACGTCGTCGGTCTCGGAGGAGATGATGCAGTTCATCGCACCGCGTTCGCGGATGTGCTGCACGATAGCCCGCGTATCCAAGTTATGGATAGCGACCAAGCCCTCCGCCTCGAAATAATCCTGGATGCTGCGGTCAGCCAAGCTCCGGCTGTACGATACGTTGAAATTGCGGCACACGAACCCAGCGATCTTGATGTTTTCGCTTTCCGCCTCGGTATCTTTGATGCCGTAATTACCGATGTGGACGTTGGTGGCCACCAGTACCTGACCGGCGTAGGAGGGATCGGTAAAAATTTCTTGGTAGCCGGTCATGCCGGTATTGAAGCAGATTTCGCCAGTGGCGGTACCGATTTTGCCGCCGGCCAAGCCGTGGAACACGGTGCCGTCAGCGAGAAGGAGGATGGCTTTGCTCATGTTTTTTTTTCGGAACGCAAAGATCGGTCAAGGCGGGTAGGTTTTATGTTGATTTTTCAAGTTTTCTTGGGGGAAAACCCGGGAAACGGCTACTTTTCGGAAATTGCATCATAAAAACGTCACCCATGCCCAATCCCAACTTGCAAGAACAATTTTTTGAACTGCTGCTCGCCCGCTACCCGCGCCGCGCCGACGCCGTGGAGGCATTGAGCGAATTGCTGCATTTGGCCAAGGATGCCATTTATCGGCGGATGCGGGGCGACACATTTCTCTCGCCAGCGGAACTGGCCTTGTTGGCCCAGCACTACCATATTTCGCTGGATGCGCTGATGCTGGGGCAGACCAATAATGTGCTGGTTGAGTTCAATGCCTTTTCCCACCAGCTCCACGATTTCACGGACTATTTGAGCAATTTCATCGCCGATCTGGAGCCTTTGCGCCGCATCCCGAACGTACATATGTACTACGCCTCGGTGGAAATCCCGGTGTTGACCTATAATTTTTTCCCAGAGCTCATCAGTTTCAAACTGTACGCCTGGGGGCGCACCACCTGGAATTTTGAATACCTCCGCGACCGCCCTTTCGACTTTGATCTGGTCACCGCGCCAGTCATCCGGCTCAGCCAAACCCTATTGGAGCAATATGTTTCGATAGATAGTACGGAGCTGTGGAGTGTCCAGATCATGGACAACACGCTGGCCCAGATTGAGTACCACCTGTATTCTGGGGGCTTCCGCCACCCCGAAGATGCCCTGACGCTTTGTGCTAAACTGAGCGAGTGGGCCGCCCACCTGAAAGCGGTTGCCGCCGCTGGCCAGAAGTTCAAGATTGGGGAGCGACCGGGGGCGGGCTTGGGGAAGTTGCACCTCTACCACAATGAGATGGTGTACACCAACATCACGGGTTTGATCACCAGCGACTATGGGCAAATGGTGTACGCAGCCTTTTGCAACCCCAACTTCATGAAAAGCGCAGACCCCAAATTATGTGCCTTCACGGCGAACTGGTTCAAGACGCTAATCACCAAATCCAACCCGATCAGTATGGCGGCTGAAAAAAGCCGGGATTGGTTTTTTGGCGAATTGAACAAGAAGATCGAACGGGTGGAGCAGCGCATTCGGCTGCATATTGAACACAGTAAATAAATTTACCCTACTTTTTTTCATGGAGTGACGTTAAGTTTATGACTTGCCTGTAAACTTAATATTAAATTTATGTAAAGTTTTGGAATTTTGCGGCCACTGAATTTTTTGGTGAGTTTCAATCCTTACATTTATGAAAAAGAAAATTGAGCGTTTGCTCCAAGAGGGCCAACTGGCCAAAAACGTGGAATTCAAGGGCCTCCACCAAGCCTACCAAGCCGCCCAAGCCACCGTGGAGCAAGCAAAAACAGCCAAGAAGGCCGCAAAGAATGTCTATCGATCCGCCTTGGAGGGTCCAGGCAAGTGTTCATCTGACCAGTCGGTGGAATCGCTGGCGGACTTCCGCAAGGCCAAATATATGCAACAGTACCACCGCGTAGAGGAAAATTTGTCCAAGCACCGCCTCTATCGTTGGACGGAACAGTGGCTGCAAAAATCCGAGGTGCCGCACGAGCCAAAGCCCAAATCGGCAAAAGGCAAGCATCGCCAATCCACTTCGGCACCCGGGGCGGCCAGCGTCGCTGAAGCGGATAAAGCGGCTGCGCCAAAAAGGAAAAAGGGTGTCCGCGACCAAAAATGAATTGGTCGATTGCCGCAAAGAGGCTGACCAAGCAGCGTCAACTTTCCTTAACCGGGCCGTACCGAGTACGGCCCGGTTTTTTGTTGCGCCATCAGTCAGGGGCGGTTCTAATGGTTTGCACTTTATTTGCACCGCTTTTTGCTTCCCGAAATTCCAAATTTCATTTCCCCAATCCTGCTTTTTTAGGCCTTGGACCAATAGATACATGGCAGTAGGCTTCCCAAAAAGAACGAAGTTTGGAAATGCTAAAAAAACCGGAAACAGTGTTTGGCCTTCTCCCTTACTTTTGTGGTGACGGAACGGTTTTTATCGCGTTGTAAGGCTGGTATGCCTGGCGGAATAAAAACGCCGACCAAGAGGTGGGCGTTGCGTCTACCTGTCAACCAACTCAACCTATGCCATTAAAAATTCTATTGCCTGTTCTACTATTTGCGGTGGCTGATCTCGAAGTCTGTTGTACGACGGGGTCGGACTTCCAAATCGAGCGTACAGTAGAGGACAATTCCAGCGCCGATGTGGACGGCCCGTTGGTGCTGTATCGCGGGAATCATATTTTGGTAAAGGCTATGGAGTACCGCGATACGGTACTGGTGCCGACCACGGTCAAATACCAGCATCGGGCCGACGTGCGTCTGCAATGCTCGGTGTCTACCCTGGGCGACCGTTTTCAATTTCGCCTGCATGATACGCTGGTCGTAGAGCCGGACGTATACCCCGCAGCGGACAAAATGCTGGTCTTGTCGGATATTGAGGGGGACTTTGAGGCTTTCAAAATGATGCTGCTGGGCGGCAGGGTGATCGATAAGGATTTTCGCTGGACCTACGGCAACGGCCACTTGGTGTTGTTGGGCGATTATTTCGACCGGGGCCTACAGGTCACTGAATGCCTGTGGTTGGTGTATAAATTAGAGGCTGAAGCAGCGGCGGCGGGTGGAAAGGTGCACTTTATACTGGGCAACCACGAGGTGCTGAACCTGCAAGGCGATATTCAATACGTGCGTCGGAAATACTTTGAAAATGCGGACTTGATGCAGGAAGACTATATGCGGTGGTACGACAACAATTCCGAACTGGGCCGTTGGCTGCGCACCAAGAACGCCGTGGAGCGGATCGGCAGCTACGTTTTTTGCCATGCTGGCATCAGCCCCGAACTGGCCCGCTCCGGCCTTAGTTTGCACGATGTGAACCGTCTTGGCCGTCGTTATCTGGGCAAGCCCAATGAAGACATCACCGATGCCTCTGCAAAATTGGTGTTCGATGTAAAACTGGGCATTTTCTGGTATCGCAACGCCGCCAAAAACCTGCTTTCCGAAAGCGAGATCACGATGATCCTGCAGTACGCCGAGGCCAAGCAGATGGTGGTTGGGCATACTTTGCAAAACGACATCACCGGGTTTTACGGTGGCCGCGTGATTTGTGTCGATCTCTACCACGAAGAGAACGTGCGGCAGGGCTTTGTGAAGACGCTGCTCATCGAAAAAGGCCTGTGTTTTGGGCTGGACAGCCGGGGCGAGAAGAGCTCGGTTTTTGCCATTATGCTTTCGCGAAAACAGGAATAAAAAATAAATGTGGCCCACGGGTTCAATTTGGTCAATAAGTAAATGTGGTCAATTGGCTCAATGTAGTGGTGACATTGGCAAACCATAAAGGCTATTAGCACATTCATCACATTGACCATATTTTTATTTAAACCATTCTACTCCCAGGTCATCCAGCCGGATCGTTTTGTCGCCATCGGCATTCCAAAACAGTATCGTGGCACGATCGAAGTATCGGTCCGGCAAGCGGGTATCAAAGAAGATCGTCTTGGCCTCTTGGCCGTCCACATGGCGTTGCAGCCGGATCATGCGTTCTTTTACCTTCCGTTCGCCGTCGTAAAAACGCAGCACAAACTGCGTCATTTTCCAAAACTCCCATTCTTTGGGTTCGCACTGAAACGTCACCGTGGCACGCAGCCAACCGTCGGTATGCTCCAGCGGCACCACGTATTCTGGCGAAAACTGATGATTTTTATCCAACAACAGGCTTTTTTGGCCATTTAGTGGCTTTTCAACAGTGGTGGACAGGGAATCGGCATCAAAATCTTTGACCAATACCGACTGTACCTGGCGGCGTTCGCTGCCGCAAAACTCCTCTTTGGTATCCAGCAGCTTCAACCAATTGCGGTCAAGGTGAGATCGTCCAAACACTCGCAACAAAAAAGGCTTGGTCATCTGCTCAGAGACAAACAATCCGTCGCCCCGATGCGCCTGGTGCGTCCACCAAAGGTTGTAGTAAATGAATAGCCCGGCCACCAGTGGAAAGGCCCATTGCCGCCAAGACCGCGCCAGCACCCATTCGGCAAAGGCGGCCGACGGAAATACCCACAGCGCGTAGCTTTGGACCATGGCGCGCATCCCCAAACTACCGCCGTACCACCAAATATCCCAAGCAGCGGTGATATAGAGGAAGACCAGGCAAAAAGCAAGGATGCCGGGGAACAAAGTGGGCTGCTGGCGTCGCAGCGGAAGGAAGCCCAGTACCGCAAAAAGCATCATCGGCGAATAGGTCAGCCAACCAGCACGAGCACTGAACAGTACGTCGCTCAAGTGTGGCCGCAACCAACTAAAACTCTGGTCGCCATAGCTGTACACCAGCCATTCGCCCGAGACATAATGCCAATAGAGGGGTTGGATGGCCGCTACTGCTACTGCCACCCCTACTGCTACCGCGATGTTGGAAAAATGTTGACGGAAAAAAACGAGCCGTTCGCGCAGTGCCGCCCAAGAGCCAATGCCCCACAGCACGGGCAACAGCACGGCCACGATCTCCGTCGGGCGGGTGAGGATTGCCCAGCCCACCCACAGGCCGATGGCCGCTGCCCAGTGCCACGCGGGCCGTCGGTAGAAGCGGATGGTGCTGAAAACCAGTAAACTATACACGGTAAATAGCCAGTTATGGGTCATGGCACCGTCGAAAGCCGTGTAGTTCAGGTAGTTGGTGCCGAAAGCAAGGCAAAGCAGCGTGATGGCCACTGTGCGGTCGGAAAAATAATGCAGTAAATTAAGCCGGGTGACCCACAGCCCCAGCAACGCGACCAGCAAACTCCCCCAAGTGATGGCCGCTTGGTAGGGCCGTGAGAAACCATCCG
>JAYUXG010000456.1:0-3473 GCA_043753125.1 Saprospirales bacterium
CAAACCTGTTACCGGTGGTGGGGGAA
This sequence comes from Saprospirales bacterium, assembly GCA_043753125.1. Classification (GTDB taxonomy): domain Bacteria; phylum Bacteroidota; class Bacteroidia; order Chitinophagales; family Saprospiraceae; genus M3007. The sequence continues at coordinate 27 of JAYUXG010000456.1, forward strand.
CCAGAGCCAGGTACAGGTTTTGGGTGCTGTCGGCGGGGTCTCTAAAAACAACTTCTTCTTTGAAAGTGTCCGCAGCTGATGTCAGTACCGGGCGACAGGCTGCCCACAGCAGACCCAAAGCAAGCATGCAGCAGAGCATCGGAAAGGGCAAGCGTTTTTTCAATTTCATCTCCATAGCATTTGTATTTGAACAATTTAAGGGTGGCACACTTTTTCAGATGTTGAAAAAAATGGTTGATTTTAGAAAGCTTCCCATTCATGCACCCCACCTGAAACACCGTCCTGCCATTGCATTTCCAGCCGAAGTGCAGTGGTTTTGACGGGTTCAAATTGCACCTCGTTCCAAGCGTCTTTGGCGATTTTGAAGCCGTTGGAGGCATAGACGGGCTTCCAGGCCCCATTCTCTAAGTACAGGACGCGCCAGGATTTTGGCACCCGACATCCGCCTTTGGTGGCTTCGTCGTCGAACCAATATACCCGGGCGGTGCCAACCTGTTCCGACTTCCCAAAGTCGAATTGCAGCCATTCGGTCGTCCCGAAATGCGGCCACCAATGCACTTTTGAACTTTCATCGGAGGCAGAGTTTTTAGGTGGAAATTGGTCGGCGATGTTGGTCAGATCGCCATTGGCCCCTTCGGAAGCGGTCGCTTTTGACCGCGTGGCAAGGGTCGACTGGGCTATAGCGGATACGTTTTTCAAGTCGTGCGGCAGCCAGACCAGCATATTGTCCCGGCCGCGATTGGCCCACATAAAATAGGGAATGGCTTTGAGGGAGAGTTTTTGAAGGTCAGCAACATCCAGCTCTTTGTTTTTGACCAAAAACCCGTTGAACCGCAGCGTTTCTATACCGCCGAACTGCACAGGGTCAAATTTGGAAACAATTGTCGCTGAGTCGGGTACCAGCATATTCCCTACGCGGTCGTCGGCCTGGTCCTGGCCTTCCAAACAATAGACGAGGGGGCCTTTTTTTAAGGCAAAACGGTTGGCATCAGCCTGTACTTTGGCATTGGCCTGTACCCGTTGGGCTTGCATCGGCAAATCCAGTTCCACCACGTCGCCGGCTTTCCATTTCCGGTCGATCACCATAAAACCGTTTTCAAAATTGACTGGAAATTCCTGGCCGTTTACTTTCCAACTGACCAGCTCGAACGAAAAGTTATGGATACTGTACAGATCCAGCGGCGCAACTTCCCCTTTGGCCCAACCAGGAATGCGTATTTTTAACGCAAAAGCAGTGGGTTTAACTGGGTCAACGTGAACGCGCACCCGTCCGCTCCACGGAAATTCCGTTTCCTGCCGAAGAGTAACTTTGACTTTTTGCCCTTTGGTGTTCGTATTTTCAAAGGTCGTTCTGCTGGCCGCAAACTGATTGATATACAAGTCGTTGCCTTTATGGGCATAAAATAATTCCGGCAGTGCGGAGAAGAAGCGGGTCAAATTGGACGGGCAGCAGGCACAACTGAACCAGTCGGTGCGCTCCACATTTTTGCGGCTTTCGAGCGGATTGGGGTAAAAAAAGTGGTCGCCGCTGAGCGAAAGCCCGGCATTCAGGGCGTTGTAGAGCGTCAGTTCCACCACATCGAGGTAGCGGCTGTCGCCGGTGAGTTGAAACATCCGCTGCGTCCACAGTACGAAGGATATGGAGGAACAGGTTTCATTGTAGGCCGAGTAGTTAGGCAGATCATAGGCACCGCCGAAGCCCTCGTTGCTGCCCGTGGCACCCACGCCGCCGGTAAGGTACATCTGGCTGCCGACGATGTCTTCCCAGACGGCTTTCAGGGCGGCATCGTATTCGTGCGTACCGGTCAGGGCGGTCACGTCGGCCACGGCCATAAACATGTAGCCCAGCCGCACGGCATGACCTACGGCAACGCGCTGGTCTTTTACTTTCTGGTGATTTTGCGCATACGGCTCGCCATAGCCGCGTACGTCAATGAAAAATTTAGCCAAGTCGAGCCAGCGGCGTTCGCCCGTTGTTTGGTACAACTTGACCAGTCCGATTTCGATTTCCTGGTGGCCGGGGGCTTTCTGAAGTTTGCCGAGGCCAAAATCATGGGCCACCAACTCGGCATTTTTTAGCGCAATATCCAGCAGATCGCGTTTGCCGGTGGCTTGGAACCACGCTACGGCGGCCTCATACAGATGTCCGGCGCAGTAGAGTTCGTGGCTGATTTTGTCCTCGTTTTGCCAGCGTGGGCCATCTAGCCAATCCAAAAAGGCTCCTTTTACGGCGGGTGCCGTGGTGTCGCCGGATTTTTTTTGTCGTTCGGCGATGGTGCGCCAAGAATAGATATAGCCGTCCGGCTCTTGGGCAGCCTTGATCTTGGCGATCAATGTTTCCACTTCTGCTTCCAGTTTTGGGTCGCGTTTGGTGTGTAGCGAAAGGGCCGCACCTTCGATGCTTTTATACACGTCGGAGTCGTCGAAAGGAAAACGGGTGCAGACATTGCCCGCTACCTGCCCGGCAGCGACCTCGAAATTTTTGATGCGCCCGGTTTCTTCATTTTTATGAAAGGTGGCCGGGATGGTGACCTTGCGGACGGTTTCCAAGCGAGGTGCCCAGAATTTGTCTTCCAGTTGTACCTGATGGAAGGGAATGGGTTGGATGGGGTAGTGTTGGGCCAGCGCCGAATTGCCCAAAAGCAGCATAGAAAACAAAAAAGGTATTTTCATATTAAATTTTAGCAGGCTTTTCTGCCTAAATGTAAAATACAATCCCGTGCGTACCAGAGTGTCACCCTGTAAGGGTCTGCCCAAGTGTGAAGCTCGATTTCCCATTACAAATAGATTCAATTGTGCTTTAAAATAGTGGCCAGCACTTGGGTAGATGCTTACAGCATGACAAGTGGGCTATTTGGGTTTTGTGCTTTTTTCAAAAGATAATAAAACAATATTAATCACCAAGGTCTATTGTCCTCCATGTCCAAATCCCACATTGGCAAATCCCCTTTTTCCTGTTCCTTCTCGCTATTTAAGAATCGCCATTCTGGATTAAAAAAATTGATCAGGTCTTCTTTTTTAATTCTGGTCAAGTTCTTGATTATTTTTTCACGAGCAATGGCTTCTTGGACATCCCTATAATACTCGTAGTAAATTAGATTAAAACAATGATATTTTCCAGCAAAGGTGCGTTTTCTGCCAAGTGCATCTTCTTGGTGTTCTAGTATTCTTCGATCGAGATCGTTAGTGACTCCGGTATAAAGCGTTGTTTTTTCGGGGTTAGTAGTGATGTAAGTATAGTAATTGTGAAATTTCATGTTTTGAAATCTTAATAACTATAAATGGATATTTACACTTGGGCAGATGCTTACAGCATGACATTTTCAGTAATTGTAGATTCGTTCTTTTCCAAAACCAATCGTTTGCCTTCTACAAATTCCCCTAACTGCACGTATTTCCGATACAACTTTTCATACACCCCTACCCTATCCGCCTGCGGCCAAAACT
>JAYUXG010000457.1:0-8486 GCA_043753125.1 Saprospirales bacterium
CCGCCGGGCCGGGTCAGTTCGGCTAATCGGGGCAAGGAGTCCAAGATTACGTTGCGATTAATATTGGCCAGAATGCCATCGAAATCGCGGCCCTGCACATCGGCGAGCTGGCCGCAGCGGGCCGTTAGGTTGTGGACGGCGTTGATCTGGCAATTTTCCAGCGTGTTGCGGTACGATTCGGCCTCGATGTCCACCGCTTCCAGGTCAGCTGCACCAAGCTGCGAGGCCAAGATGGCCAGGATGCCTGTGCCGCAGCCGTAGTCAAGTACCCGCGCTCCGGCCACTGGCAGGTGTTCCAGTGCGGCAATGCACTGCCAGGTTGTCTCATGGTGCCCCGATCCGAAAGCCATTTTTGGGTTGATGATCAGTTCGTAGCGCACGCCCGGAATCGGTGCATGGAAGTCGGCACGCACTGCGCAAAAATCATTCACCACCACCGGGTGGAAGTTGCTTTCCCAGATTTCGTTCCAGTTTTGTCCCGGTAAAAAGGTTTTTTCCCAGGTAAAATCAAATTGTGCTGCCAGCACCGTCAAGGCTTGCTCTGCCTCCATCATATCGGCGGAAGCGGGCAGGTAAGCGTATAGGCCCGTTTCTATTTCCTCAAAGGTGTCAAAAGGCGCATCTGACAGGTAGGCCAGCACGATTTCGGCGGTGTCAGGCGCAGTGCGGAGGTGATATTGCCAGTAGTCCACAGGAGGGAGAGAATGAATTATGAATGATAAATTATAAAATATGAATGCTAAAGAGGGGCAAGAGGAATGTGAGCAGACCTCATTCCTTCAGTCCTACTTCCACTAGCACACATACTCGTACTGGCTTACCTTTGAATATACCGGGCGACCAAGCGGGCATATAGCGCACCGCGTCCAGGCATTGCGCTACAATCTCCACCGGAATCCAGGGGGCAGGTGGTTGGGCCTCCGCCACATTGCCAATGCTGCCACCGGGGCCAATAGTGCAGCGGACATAGACGGAGTTCTGCACCTCATCGTCCGGCCCGGACACGATAGGGCCAACCACGTCGCTCATATATTGTTGGATGGCCAATCGACCACCTGGAAACTGCGGAGCTACATCGGTCACCCAATAGACTACTTCGCCTTGTTCATTTACAAAAGGCGACAAGTCACGCTGTATAGTGCGAAATGGGGTTTTGTCCGCTGCGTCCCGCCATTCGTAGATGCTATCGATTTCGTACCAGCCGTTTTTTTCCAAATCCCGTACTAATGCAATGCGGGCTGCGCCTTCCTGGTCGTCATAGTGGCGGGCCGCGAAGAAGTTCTGCAAACCGGAGGGGGATTGCGCAGAAATGTTAGTAGCGAAAAAGGGAAGAAAAAAGGCAACGAAAAGGAGTGGGCGAAAGCAGGCGGAGAGGCAAGGAGTTGCGTGAGCCATGGAAACTGGTTTTCAAATGGTAACGAGCAAAACGCAGACATTATTTTCATTGACTTTTCGGGCGAATGCGCAAGTGAAAACCATCAAAAACGGCAAAAACATCTCTCAATTCTGAATAATGTTTCAAGATAATATTTGCCGCCATTAACGGTCTTTTTTCTTTTGAAATAGAGGTTAAACGCAATAACATTACTCCCCGATGAGGCAATTGCAATCGAAAAACTAATTCACCAAAATCCTTATCCTCCGTGAGCAATGGCAAACCAAATTGAACTGCGATTTCCAGCACATTTTCATCAGCAATAGAAGGTTCTTGTTCGGCAATGGCAAACACTTCCAATCCAGCACTACGTAGATATTCTACAATGCGGAAATCAACACTTTCGTCAGCAACTAAATTCATGGGGAGGCCAGGGAATAGACCAAATCATTTTTAACACTGTGCTGTGCAAAAAAAAGACAAGCAGAAACATCTGCTGCGGTAATGCGAGGGTAGGCCTGCAACAATTCTGCTATGGTCTCACCATTGCCCAGCTTTTCTAAAATTAACTCCACGGGAATACGGGTGCCTCGAATGACGGGCTTGCCAAACATAATTTTGGGGTCAGTGATAATACGATCTTGCCAATGGAGGTGCATAGTGTTGCAAATTTGATCACAAAGATAAGATTGTGAAAAAGAGAAAAACAAAAAAAACAGCCGGGAAGCAACCCCACTTCCCGGCTGGCCCTCCAATAACTCATAACTCATAACTCATAATCCCCTCACGGCTTCTTCCCCTTCGCAAAGTCCCCCGCCTTCACGGCAATCATCCGCGAATAGTCCAGGTATTTCTTCATCGCGGCGTTTAGCTGCGGCAGGGTTAGGGCGGCTACGTGGTCGTCCAGTTGTTTTTCCCAGGCCATCGTACGGCCCACGTACAAGTTCGATTGCAGTGTACCGGCCAGCGTGGCATCGGAGGTGCGGGCCACCTTGCGCGATTTGAGCCAGCCAGAGCGGGCGGCGTCCAGTTCCTCGGCGGTAAAACCTTCTTTGGTGGCGCGTTCTACCTCCTCGCGGAAGGCCGTTTCGAGTTTATCCACGTTCTCCGGGTTATAGATCATAAAGGCGGAGAAGCCACCGTTTTTGTCCAGCGGACTGGCCGAGAAATTGCCCCGTACCGTGTAGCTCAGGCCGTCCTTTTGGCGGATGCGGGTGGCCAGGCGGGAGTTCAGGAAGCCGCCGCCGAGGATGTAGCCGCCGATGGTGATGGCCGGGTAGTCGGGGTCGTCGTTGCGCATCGGGAAGCCGTAGCCGGCCATATAGACCGCGTTGGATTTGTCGGGCGTGTTGAGGACTTCGGTTTTGGCCATTATCGGCGTATAGTCGTTGGCGATGCGCTCGAATTTGCCGGTGCTTTTCCAGTTGCCAAACGCCCCATTGAGGGCTTTTTCGATTTCTTTTTTATCAAAATCGCCGACAATGGCCCCCGTACTGCCCATCGTGCCGCCATAGAATTTTTGATAAAAATTCTGCACATCCTGCACGGTTAAGGCTTTCAAAGCCGCCGTTTCTTCATCGAAAGTCATCACGTAGCGGGGATCATCCTTGGGGTAAGTGGGTTGGCTGATGCGGCTGTATATATTGGCGGCCAGGGCATTGGGGTCGGATTTTTGTTCTTCCAGCGCAGCCAACGTTTCGGCCTTCATCTTATCAAATTCGGTGACTGGAAAAGCAGGCTTAGTCAGTATTTCGCCGACCAAGCGGATGACCTCCGGCAGGTGCACCCGATCGGTCTCCACGTTGACGGTGAGAAAAGAGCCAGAGCCAAAAAAACTGACGCTGGCCTTCAAGCGGTTCAATTCTTCCTTGATCTGCTGGCGATTTTTAGTCAGGGTGCCTTTGTCCAACATCTCCGCGGTGTAGTCGCCCGCGATGCCCTGCCCGCGTAGGCTGGCCAGCGAGCCAAAACGGAAGTTAAATGTAGCCGTCACCGCGTCGCCCTTGTTTTCCTTGGGCAATAAGGCGTACTGCATGCCATTGGCCAGTTTGCCGCGCAGTGTGCGTGCCTCGATATTTTCCGGCGAAGGGTCGAAATCCTCGCCCTGCACCACCGGCGGACGGCCCTTATAGTCTTTCAGCAGTGCCGCCACATCGGGGGCTTGGGGGATAGTGGCGCGGTCGGGGTTTTTGTCCGGCAGAAAATAGCCGAGGGTACGGTTGGCCGATTTCAGGTAGCGGGTGGCCACCAGCAGCACATCGTCGGGGCTGACCTTTTCCACGCGATCACGGTACAAAAAGGCCAGCCGCCAATCGCCGGTGCCGATGTAGGTGCTGAGGGCCAACCCCAGCCGTTCGGTCTGTTTGAAAAACATTTCCTGGTTTTTCAAAATACGGGCCTTGGCCTTATCTACTTCGTCGGCGGTGGGCGGGTTATTTTTCAAATCATCCAATACCTTCAACATCAACGTTTTGGCCGTATCAAGTGAGCCGCCTGGGGGGACCTCCGTGCTGAAACTAAGCCAGCCCGCTTCGGCGTAGCCGGAGGCATTGCCACCCACACTGACCGCTTTTTTCGATTCCACCAAAGCCTTGTACAGGCGGCCCGTCGGCTCGTCAGTGAGCAAGTTGGTGAGCACAGTGAGTGCCGCGTAGTCGGCGTGGGCACCTGGCACAGCCCGATAAAAACCCGTGAACACCTGCACGTCGCCCGCGCGCCGGAGGGTCACTTGGCGTTCGCCGTCCTGTATGGGTTCCTCCGTGTAAGTGGAAGTGATTTTACGGTCCGGGCGGGGTATTTTGGCCAGATATTCCTGGACCAGATCGAGCGTCTTTTGCTCGTCGATCTTGCCAGATACAATCAGCACAGCATTGTCGGGCTGATAATATTCGCGGTAAAAGGCTTGCAACCGCTCAATGGGGGCCTTTTCGATGTCAGATTTTTCGCCGATGGTGGTGTGGCCGTAGTTGTGGAAATTATAGGCTGCGGCCAAAATGCGCTTGTAAAGCACTGAGCCAGGGTCGTTTTCGCCGCGTTCGTACTCGTTGCGCACCACGCTGAATTCGCTTTCCAAATCCTTGCGGGCGATGTAGGAATTGACCATCCGGTCGGCCTCCAAATCGAGTGCCCAGCGCAGGTTTTCCTCCGTGGCATCGAAGGTCTCAAAGTAGTTGGTGCGGTCGAAAGAAGTAGTACCGTTGGGTCGCGCACCATGTTCGGTCAGTTCCTGCGGGATGTTGGGGTGCTTGGGCGTACCCTTGAAGACAAGGTGTTCCAACAGGTGGGCCATGCCGGTCTCCCCGTAATCCTCGTGGCGCGACCCAACCTTGTAAGTCATGTTGACGGTCATAATCGGTTTGGAGGGGTCGGGAAACAACAGCACGTGCAGGCCATTGGGCAGGCTGTACTCGGTGATGCCCTCGGCGGAAGTGACGCGCTCCATTCCCGGTGGCAGGCGTAGGGCAGTTTGGGCAGCAGCCCATTGGCAGGAAACAAGGCCCATCAATAACAGGGCAAAAAAACGGGGGAAAGTTGTCATGTGCGTATTTTATTTAATAAATAATAGCAAAAATACAAAGGCATAGCAAGGTGGATTTTGCTGCACAATGTCTGCATCTGCCCCTCCCGAAAACACATCGCGGTGTGCCGCAGACCACTCTACTTTTGTCATTCTGTCGGAAACCGTCCACATCGTAGAGTACAGCACGGCGCACACCGTAGTGTGGACGGTTCCCGACAGGATGACAAACGCAGTGTACACCACAGTGTAATCTGAAAAACACTTGGGATCAGCGACGAAGATCAAGTTTTTTCGGGGAAACGGCGTTTATCAAGAACAACGATTGGACGGTCTTACCACCTGTTGGCACAATTTGTGGGTAAGATGACCCAAAGCAGACGTTACGTTTTCCTTCTTTTTCGTCTATATCTCCAAAACGTTTTGGCCAAACGCGTCCGAACGACTTACCTTTGCGTAAAATTTACACCAACTATGATTCATCAAGAGCAAACCGAAGCGGGGCTGCGGGAAATCTTCAACGAGAAAGGCGAACGCATCAGTCCGGTGCTGCCAAAACACGTGCGCAACTTCTTGATCGATATTGATGGTACCGTCTGCGACGATGTGCCAAATGAGGAGCCACAGCGAATGGGTACCGTATTACCTTATCCAGACGCCCTAGAAATGCTGAATAAGTGGTATGATGAGGGCCATGTGGTCTATTTTTTCACCAGCCGTACCGAAGCCCACCGGGCTATCACCGAGAAGTGGCTGGACAAGCATGGCTTCAAATACCACGGTATTTTGTTCGGCAAACCCCGGGGCGGCAACTACCATTGGATCGACAACCACATCGTACGGGCCACGCGCTTCAAAGGCAAGTTCACCGACTTAGTGGTGAAAACACACGAAATCGAGGTTTTTTCGGAGTAATCGGCACGTGACGGGATAAAACCCGCGTTCTTTGCGGACATGAACTTACCGCAAATTTTTCTCCTGGCCCTCGGCATCGCCTGTATACTACTGCTGTTTGGCGCAAAGTGCGGACAGTCGGCCGACCCTGCCGCGCCGGTGCCGCCGTCTGTCCGTGCTCCGGTAGAAGTGCTGCCCTACAATCTGTCCGCGCCCGCCCTGACGATTAACCTCGCCAGCAAGGACTTGCAGGAAATTTCCGCCCTTAGCCCGACCAGCGAGCCAGGCTTGTTCCTGGCCGTCGCCGACGAGCGTGGCGAAGTGTTTTTTATCGATAGCAAGCAGGACGGCGCGATCACCAAACGGATCAGTTTTCGTGAAAAAGGCGACTTCGAAGGCGTGGAAATGGTCGGCGATAGCATTTTTTGCCTGAAAAGCAGCGGGGTAGTCTTCGAGATCACCGATTGGAAAAAAGGGAAGCCAAAGGTGCAGGAATATCCCACTTCGCTCGATAAGGACAATGATCTGGAAGGGCTGGGCTACGATCCGGGTCGGCAAGCCCTGTTACTGGCCTGTAAGGAAACCCCCGAAAGCGATGTGGCCCGGCGCATCTTTGCTTTCGACATAAATACCCACCAATTGGCTGCCGCACCAGTGTACTCCATCAATCCGCGCGAAGTGAATGAGCGGGTGCCGTACAATGACATGGACAAGTCACAAAATTTCTTCAGTCCTTCAGGCATCGCGGTACACCCCATCACGCAGGATATCTATGTTATCTCCACTTCTTTAAAGCGCCTGGTGGTGTTGAACCACAGCACCGGCAGAATCCGCTTTGCTACCCGGCTTGACCGGCGCGTACTGCCTCAACCGGAAGGCATCTCCTTTGATACAGCCGGTCACCTGTATATCAGTAGTGAAGGGAAAAAGGGCGAAGGCATGATTTTGAAGTTTCTTTACCAGGGCGGGCAGTGAGAGCAACCATCCTCCTATTTTCGCTATTCATTTTACCCAGCCGAAGGCGCGTCGTTTTGGATGGGAAGCCATACTTTTGCCTGCGTCCCCATAATTTATAATTCATCATTCATAATTAAAGAAAAATGCCGGTCATCGAACTCAAAATCCCCAATTTGGGCGAATCCATTTCCAGCGTCACGTTCTCCAAGTGGCTCCAACCCAACGGTTCCACGGTGGCCATGGATGCGCCGCTATGCGAGATCGAGACCGAGAAAGCCAACCAGGAACTATCCGCCGATTCTGCCGGAAAGCTCACCTGGGTCGCCAAAGAGGGCGAAGACCTAAACGTAGGTGCCGTCTATGCCCAAATAGATACGGACAGCAATGGGGCTGCCCCATCGGCACCAGCCACCACGCCCACAATCGCTGTACCCACGGCCCCCCTGTCCGATCCCGGCGAAGGAGCCGGTGCCGTGCCGCCCCCTCCGCCCCCCGTGCCACCGGCACCGCCCGGTAGCGAGGTGAACATAGAAAACACGACCCGGCCAGCCACTGAACCAGTCGAGGTATCCGAATCTTCCAAAGAGTTTGCCCAAGCCGCGAATACCACTTACGCCACTGGCTCCCCTTCCCCGGCTGCCGCCAAAATATTGGACGAAGGCAACCTGCCGCCCGCCGACGTGCGCGGCACGGGCCGCGACGGACGCATTACCAAAGAGGATGCACAGAAGGCCGTAGCGGCGGGTTCAGCCGCCGAAACCACGCCCGCAAAACCTGTGGACACGACTGGGCCTGTTGCGGTGAAACCTGCTGAAACAAGTGCCCCGGCGGCTAAATCCGTCAGTACGGATGTCTCGGCGGCTGAACCCGCCAGTACGGATGTCTCGGCGGCTAAACCCGCCGGTACGCGCGACGAACGGCGCGAACGCCTCAGCCGGATGCGCCGCACCATCGCCAAGCGACTGGTGAGTGCCAAGAACAATACCGCCATGCTGACCACTTTCAATGAGGTGGACATGACGGCGGTGATGGAACTGCGGGAAAAGTACCAAGAGACGTTCGTCAAGAAATACGGCATCAAACTGGGCTTCATGTCCATTTTTGCCAAAGCCTGCGCTAAAGCACTGCTCGAAATGCCCGACGTGAACGCCCGGCTGGATGGCGACGACATCGTGTATCACGACTATGCGGACATCAGTTTCGCCATCAGCACCCCGAATGGGCTGGTGGTGCCGCCCATCCGCAACGTGGAAAGCCTCCGTTTCAGCGATATTGAATTCAAACTGAAAGACTTGGCGACCAAGGCCCGCGACGGCAAATTATCTTTGGAAGAAATGACTGGCGGTACGTTCACCATCACCAATGGCGGCGTATTTGGCAGCCTGATGAGTACGCCCATTATCAATGAGCCGCAGAGTGCCATTTTGGGAATGCACGCCATCAAAGAGCGGCCCATGGTGGTGAACGGCGAGATCAAAGCCCGTCCGATGATGTACCTGGCCCTGAGCTATGACCACCGGGTGATCGATGGTTCTACGTCAGTGACTTTCTTAGTAAAGGTCAAGAATTTATTGGAGGACCCAATTACGTTGTTGCTGGATTTGTAAGTGCTTTCACATTTTATATACTTCTACCTCGCTGATCAGCGGCACGTCCTTGCAGGCTTGTATACGGATTCTGATTTTCCGGGATCGCTGCACCGGGAATTGCAGGATTTTTCGGGGACCGATGGTCGTGGAACGG
>JAYUXG010000458.1:0-19657 GCA_043753125.1 Saprospirales bacterium
GCCGCCATATACATTGCCGACAATGCCCGGCAAATCCGCAATACAGCCTGCGAGGTGTCCGGATTTTTTCCGTCGCAAGATTTGTCGCTGCTCATCAACACTTCCAGTTGTGGGGCTATGCCTTTCACCTACGCCGCCAATATCATCCCGCCCGCCGCCGACCTGCCCGGCCAAGGGCCTTACACGGTGACCTGGTACTGGAATTACAGTGGCAACTTCAACCCGGCCATCGGGAACGGGGGCGGCGAGACCTACCTGGGTACTGGCCAATACCTGACCGTCCTGGCCCACCCATACTGTTACAAGTACTGGGTAAAGTGCAAAATAGTGGCCGCCGACGGCACTACCGTGGTGCGCTTCAAAAAAATAGATCTTACCCCACTTTATTGTGGTTGCAAGCTGGCGGAGCCGGGCGGCGGGCGGTCAACCACCCCTTCCCCAGCCAATAACAGTGGCCTCTTGACTATTTATCCTAATCCGGTGTTTAACAACATATTGACTTTACAGGACTCGTCCCTGGCGAGTTTGGAGGCACAGGTGGTAATATCCGACCTGTCGGGCCGTATCGTGCTACAAAATTCCACTGCTTTTGACACCGACGGACGAGCAGAAGTGTTGACCGGCACTTTGCCGGATGGCACTTATATGCTTCGGCTGAACGGCTCTCTTGCCACGCCACGCAATATCAAATTCATCGTCTCCAAAAACTAAGAGCCATGAAATATCTTTTTTTCGCTGCGCTCTTTGTTGCGGCCATGTTCCCCAATTGCAAAAAAGAGCAAATAATTAGTAAAACGCCGGAACTAGTTGATACGATTGATACTATGCCACATATCATTGAATTTGGACAGAATGCAGTCTTGAAAAATGGTGTAGATTGGGATGTTCCTTATCGGGCTTATTATCAGCATACTGCTAAGAAAAGATTCTCTATCAAGGGAGGCAAGGAATATTCTAATGGTCTTAAAGAAGTGGCTTTTATTAATGATATACCGCTCGCCATCGGATTACATCCTGTCAAGATGGTCAGATTCCTTAGTGATTTCAACAATGGAGTGGCAGATGGTGGATATACAATGGCCATCTACGACGAGGGCATCGGAAGCTTTCGTCCTGACACTACGCGCATTGATAATTATATTGAAGTGATACGCTTCGACACCATTAAAAATGAGGTAGAAGGCCGTTTTCAAGTGTTCATGGGTAAGGATGGTGGCCCCAGTACCCTGCCGGGCGTACCGGATTCGGTCTTTCTCACCGGGGGAAAGTTTTATTTGAAATTGCAGTAAGATATGCAGTATGGTTGCCAAGCCTTGAAGACTTCGGCTCCAAGAGATTGCCCACAAGGGAGTGATCCACCGTCACTCCCTTGTTTTTATATCCTAAAGAAATCCTCGACGCTCTTTGTCGAAATTTTTAATCTAAATTTTCCTATAAACAGCACCCGGACGCTACTTTCGCCATTGGAAACATCCTAATCTCTTTTTCACATTATTTTCAAAAAAACTATGGCTAACAAATTGATTGAAATCGAAGGCATCGGTGCCAAACAGGCCGCCGTCCTCCAAGAAAAACTGGGCATCAAAACTACCGACGAGCTGCTTGAGCTGGGTGGCAGCAGAAAGGGCCGGGCCGATGTGGCTTCCAAAACCGGCATTGACGAAAAAAAGATCCTGGAATGGGTCAATTTGGCCGACCTGTTCCGCATCAAGGGCGTGGGCGAGGAATTCTCTCACCTGCTCGAGGCCTGTGGCGTGGACACCATTAAGGAGCTGCGCACCCGGGTGCCGGCCAACCTGTACGCCAAGATGGTGGAAGTGAATGAGGCGAAGGAGCATACCCGTCGTGCGCCAGGCCTCAAAGAGATAGAGGGGTGGATCGCTCAAGCAAAGGACATGGAGCCGATGGTGACGCACTAATGCAAAAGGGCAATCAGCAAGGGGCAACGAGCGAATGAGTAAGAGGCAAATAAGGCAAGAAGCAAGAAGGTATAAGGCAGTAGGTCAGCAAAAACAACTAAAACGGTTAATGCTTGCGCCTTGTCAAAACTTGCCCTTTGTTTTTTGCCTCTTGCTTTTTGCCAGTTGCCCTTTGTTCCTTCTGCTCCTTACTTTTTTCTTCCTGCTGCAACCTTCGCCGGGCTGCCACGTCTATTGCTTGAAAAACAACCATCGTTCACTTCAAGCGTTCCAACCATGCGTTTTTCCCGGCTTTATCTGCCCCTTTTTGCCCTTCTTTTGTTCCAGGCCAGTGCTATGGCCCAAAGTACCACGACTACCCGCAGCCTCAGCGGTTTTGAAAAAGTGGCCATCGCGGGCGGTTTTGACGCCGTCATTCTGAAAGAGGGCGACGCGGAGAGCGTCACGCTCGAAACCTCCGGTGTGGATGTCGACAAACTCATCACCGAGGTGAAAGGAAACACCTTGGAAATTGGCATGAAGAAAGGCCGTTATTCTAACTTCCATGCCCGCATCACCGTGACCTATCGCCGGTTGATCGAGGTGAGCAACAGCGGCTCCACCGATGTAGAAATTGCTTCGACGGTACGCGGCGATGCCTTCCAAATCAACAGTAGCGGCTCCGGCGATTTCAAAGGGTCGTTTGAGGTGCAGAAACTCGAGGCCAACATCTCTGGCAGCAGCGACATGAAATTCACCGGTCGCGCTGACCGCCAAAAATACGCCATCAGTGGCTCCGGCGAGATCCAGGCGGGCGAAATGAAAGGCAAGGAAGCCGACGTGGCGGTATCGGGTTCCGGCGAGGTCCACTTGCACATTGATGGCCCGGTGCACCAGATAGTATCCGGTTCGGGCGAAGTGACCAATAAGCCCTGAGTGGTTGATTAGTTCAATGGTCGATTGGTAAGCGATTCAACCACTCAACCAACCAAGAAGCGTTTGTAGTCCATTTTAGGGGCGGTGTCGGCGGACATCGCCCCTTTTTTGATGTTTTCCCGGAATGGGATCACGGACGCAATGTCTGCCCAACTACCTACCTTTGCGCCCCGATGGAACACTACCTTGCCGCTTCCGATCTGCTGGCCGTCTGCGCCACCCGCCCTTTGCTGGATGTACGTTCGCCCGGCGAGTACGAGCAGGGACATGTGCCGGGCGCAATCCCTTTTCCCTTGTTCAGCGATGCCGAACGTGCCACAGTCGGCACGATCTATAGCCAGCAGAGTCGTGAACTGGCCTTGGAGACGGGTCTTGAACTGATCGGACCCAAACTGGCGGGCTTTGTGCGCGATGCCCGAACCCACGCTTTGGCAGATAAAGTAGTGGTACATTGTTGGCGGGGCGGCCAGCGCAGTGGCAGCATGGCCTGGCTGTTGCGCCAATCCGGGCTGGACGTGCTGACCCTCGAAGGCGGCTACAAAGCCTACCGGGCTTGGGTGCTGGCGGAGTTGGCGGAGCGGCAGTATCCCCTGCTGGTGATCGGCGGAAGCACCGGGACGGGAAAGACCAAAATACTGCACGCGCTGCGGCAAATGGGCGAACAAATCATTGATCTGGAAGGGCTGGCGCACCACAAGGGTTCTGCGTTTGGCTTCATCGGCGAATCGGTGCAGCCTACGGTGGAGCAGTTTGAAAACAACCTGCACCATACCCTGTACGGCCTGGACAGCCAACGCCGCATCTGGGTGGAAAACGAAAGCCACAGCATTGGGCGCATCTACATCCCCAATGTATTCTGGCAACAGTTGAAGGTCGCACCCCTGCTGAACGTACAGATACCACATGCCTCGCGCCTGCACAACCTGCTGGCCGACTACGTGAGCCATGATAAAACCGACCTGGAAACGGCTTTCAAAAAACTGGAACGCAAGCTCGGCGGTCAGCACCTCAAGGCCGCATTGGAAGCCTTGCAACGCGATGATTTCGTCGCAGCTGCCGAAATCGCGCTCCGCTATTATGACAAGACCTACCAACATAGTCTGGAAACCGGCCACTCAGCGGCGATTCATCAATTGGGGTTTGATCACGGCGACCCGATGCTGATTGCCCGGCAACTGATTGAAATAGAGGATGAGGGGCGTGAGCGGGTGAGCGGGTGAGAAGGAAGGTAGGTAGGGATAAAAAAACGCCGACCGGAAATCCGGCCAGCGTTTTCACAGGGGGTAAAGAATAGTCCGTTCTTTCGTCAAAAACCTTTGGCGACAAAACGGATCACGTACACGAAACCCATAATGAGGGCCGTCAGCAAAGCGGCTGGTACGCTCACCAACAACACCAGGCCGCAAATCGGCAACCGGGTTAAGGCCATAGGACTCACGTTCCGCTCTTGGAAGCGGGAAAAGGAATTTGGAATAATCTGTTGCATGAATTAAATTTTAGAAGACAGGGATTAGAAAAAGAAACTCGATGCAAAATATCCTCTCTATTTATGCTTTTGTTAAATTTCTGTTTCATTAACATAGTGAAATTTTTAGATGTTAACTTTTGGACGTCGAACGGGTGAATGGTTAGGTGTTCTTGTTTTTTCAAAACTTCTTGATTATGAATTATTTGGATAACCTAGTATTAGTTTTGCGCGTTGAAATATGACGCTTTCTGAAATTTGGATTTACCCTATCAAGTCACTTGGTGGTCTGTCGCTAGCGGAGGCTGTAGTGCAGCGACGGGGCTTACAGTATGACCGTCGTTGGATGCTTATAGACGGTACTGGCAGATTCATCACCCAACGTGAACTGCCCGGAATGGCCCTGCTGTCCACGGCCGTGGAGGCTCCGTGGCTGACCGTATACGCCAAGCACAACCCAACGCAGCGCGTACAGATTCCGCTGGAAATACCGGCGGGGGAATTAGAAAAAACGATGGTGCAGATATGGAGTAACCGATGCGCGGCCCATCTACTACCTAAGCCGGTCAATGATTGGTTTTCGGAGATGCTGGGCAAAGACCTGCGCCTGGTGTTTATGCCCGATACCACCCGCCGGGCAGCCGATGGCCGGTACGCCCCCAAGGGCCAGTACGTTAGCTTTGCCGATGGCTTCCCTTTTTTAATCATTGGGCAAACATCGCTGAACGATCTGAACGCCCGCTTGGCGGAGCCGCTGCCGATGAACCGCTTCCGGCCAAACTTAGTCTTTACTGATGGCACACCCTTTGCCGAAGATGACTGGACGGATTTCGGCATCGGGGCCGTCCCATTCAGGGGAGTGAAACGCTGCGGTCGCTGTGTGATCACCACTATTGACCAAGAGACGGCTGCTCGCGCTCAAGAACCGCTCAGGACTATGGCCACCTTCCGGCGTTTTGGCAAAAAAATCTGTTTTGGGCAGAATGTGGTATGGTTGGGCGAAGGGGAAGCGGAAATTATCCGTCTGCACGATGCCATAAGCGCACCATTGGCAATATATAGTAAAAGTTAAGATGTTGAGGATGTTGAAGGGTTGAGAAAATTTTAATTGCCAGCCCATTATAAATTCATTTTGTTCAAAACCACTTTGCACTGACTATATCATTTAAAATATTGACCACATTAGCCACACTTTTTATGATGTATCCAGAGACAATTATTCAAACCTTTCGTCAGCGTTTTGGCGAAGCCCCGGCCCTGATAGTGCGCGCGCCCGGTCGAATCAACCTCATCGGCGAACACACCGACTACAATGAGGGCTTCGTGCTTCCGGCGGCCATTGACCGGGCAATATGGTTTGCGGTATCGCCGCGCACCGACACGACCTTGGACCTGTACGCCCAAGACCTACAGGAAGCGCATACCGTAACCCTGGATCATCTGGAAAAATCCGGCAAAGGCTGGCCGGATTACTTGCTCGGTACATTCAGCGAACTACAAAAGGACGGCAAGATTGTAAAAGGAGTGAACGTTGTCTTTGGCGGCGATATTCCGCTTGGGGCCGGCCTATCTTCGTCGGCGGCGGTAGAAAGCGGGATGCTTTTTGCCTTGAATGAGCTGTTTGACTTGGGCCTGTCACGCCCCGATCTGGCCCGCTTGGCCCAGCGTGCGGAAAATCGGTTCGTGGGGGTACCCTGTGGCATTATGGATATGTACGCCTCGCTGCTGGGCAAGGCCGGGCATGCTTTGCAAATTGATTGCCGCAGCCTGACCCATCGCTATTTCCCTTTCCAGTTTCCAGAGCATACGTTGTTGCTATGCAATTCCGGCGTAAAACACCAACTGGTTGATTCTGAGTACGCTACTCGCCGTCAGCAGTGTGAGGAAGGGGTCCGGCTGCTCCAGCCCCTGCATCCTGAAGTGCGTAGCCTTCGCGATGTCACGTTGGAAATGTTGACCGCAGCACGGCAGCGTTTTCCAGAGGTGGTCTTCAAACGCTGTCAGTACGTGGTGAAGGAAAACGCACGGGTGTTAGCCGCCTGTCATGCCCTCGAAACGGGGCAATTAGAGGAGCTGGGCGACCTTCTGTACCAGGCGCACCAAGGGGCACGGGACGAATTTGAAATCAGTTGTCCAGAAGTCGACTTTCTAGTAGAACAGGCCCGGCTGCATCCCGCCGTGTTGGGGAGCCGTATGATGGGGGGTGGCTTTGGTGGCTGCACCATCAATTTGGTGCGGCGTGATGGAGTTGCCGATTTTCAAGAACAGGCCGTCCACAATTATCAACGGGCCTTTGGACGAACATTACCACATTGGCAGGTTGCGCTAATGGATGGCGTGGAGGCAAGCAAACAGTAGGCAGGCCATAAAAAAAGCCCGGCAGACATATTGAATATGTCGCCGGACTCTTTTGGTATTATTTGCCCTAAATAGAGCAAATTCACCTGGCTTAAACTAACTTTATGCAGGGACGGAATAACGTTTCCCTCCTTTATTTATCGTCTGCCGTGTCCACCTTGATGGAATCCTTGGTTGGCTCCTTCTTGATCGCCAAGACCGAAATTGCCGCCGCCTTTGCTGTCTTCGCTGGGATCATCATTTTTGTTGACTCCCCGACCGCCTTCTGTGGGCGTTGGGGTGGACTTGGTTTTCTTGCTCGGTTGGTCGTGACTGGTTGGGGAACCACCATCTTTTTGATCTTTTTCGTTTTTCATAACTGAAAAAATTTAAAAGCGTGAAAAGTGCTTACTTCGCTTAAGAGAGAAAAATCAGTGCCATAGCGGTATACCTTAGATTGGCACGTTGGCAAGAGCAGGAGGCCGTACTTATTGGATTATCAATAAATTACGGTGGAAATATTTGCTCAATCGGTGGCAAGATGACCCCCTTTTGTCAGTCTTCCCGCAAACATTAATGCTGCACCACCAACTTGACAACCCGAGGGCGGCTCTCCCCCTCTCACTTCTCTCACCCCCTCTCACTACTAGTGATGCACTACCAACTTAGCCACTCCGCGCTGGCCTGCACTGACCGTCTCTAAGAAATAAACGCCTGATGGCCAATCATTTACCAAAATAGTGAATTGTCCCTGCTGACTCCGTCCGGCAGCGGCTAACTGACCAACCGGATTGAACGCCCGCCACTCGACCGGCCCGGCGACGGTAGGGATGGTTACCTGCACCCAGCTACGGGCGGGATTGGGGGAGAGGTTGATTGGCTGCACCGCCAGAGGCTGCGTGGTGCTGGTAGGCGTACAATTCGCCAAGAGGGTCTTGTACAGGCCAAGACCACCGCGGTAGTTGCCGACTGCTATGTCCACGTAGCCGTCATCGTCCAGGTCGGCGAACGCGGCGTGGCTGCGGTTGCCTTCGTCCACGTTGCCCCAAGCGGTATCAACGACGGTGTACGGGATGTTCGTGGGAGTCAGGTTCAGATAGGTGCGGAGGGTGCCATCGTTGCCGCCGACCACCAATAGCGGGCCGTCGTTGGTATTCAGTACGGCGGGCGCACTGAACCCGATGCCGCCCGGAAAAGGGGAAGTGGTGATGTTGCCCAAGCGAGGTTCAGTAATGGTGGAAAAAAACATCGGTTGGGTGGGCGAACCCATGTTTTTAAAGAAGTTGATGTTGCCCTGCCGTTCGCCGACCAACAGGTCTTTTAGCCCGTCGCCGTCCAGATCGAACATAGTGGGCGTGGATGCCTGTCCCACATCCAGCAATACCCACATGGTTGCCTGGTCTTTGATGAGGTTCATGGGATTGCCCGCGCCCGCCACGTTTTCGTAATAGTACACGCTGCCCAAATTGCTGCCGACGACCAGGTCTTCATCGCCATCGCCATCGAGATCGCCGAAGGCTGGTGCGAAATCGAAATCGTTGGGCGCAAATTCCGACATACCAAGCCAGTCCGCGCTGCTGAGCTGGAAGCTGGGCTGGGTTGCCGTTCCGGTATTGAGAAAAAGATAGAGGCTGGCGTTGGTAGCCGTGGAGCTGGCTTGGGTGAAATAGCCATAGTTACCCACCACCAAATCGGACAGCCCATCCGCGTTCACGTCGGCAAAGGCCGGGTGGGTAGTGGTGCCCAAGTCAATCATATCCTCTACGAAAAGCTTTTTGGTTTGCAGCTCAAAATGCGGCACGGTACTCGTGCCCACGTTGCGATAGTACCAGACCGCGCGCTGGTCTTCGCCGATGGTTTTGTTGTTGGGCGAAGCGACTAAATCCCGTCGTCCGTCATTGTCCAAATCAAGGTAAAAAGAAGCGGGAAAGACGGCTATGTCCACTGGGACATCGTAAGATGGGAAAGAGGTGTCCTGGGCGGTCATCCAGGCATGATCGCTGCTGCCGCCGTTAGTCATCATGTTCAGGCAATTGAACGAAATGTTGCCCACCACCACTTCCCGGTCGCCATCGCCATCTTGGTCGTAGGTAAGCACGGTGGCACCGGGGTGCCGGTCGGTGCGGTCCTCCACTTCGCCGGGGGCGAAGCAGGGAGCACAGCAATTGGGGGTACTGGCCAACTCGCTGCGGCACCGGGTCAGGCCATTCTCGAAAAAGCCGCCCCAGCAGTTGTCCACCAATTCGTATTTCAAGCTGTCCAGGCCAAAGCCTAGTTCGACGGACAGGTTTTGCAGGTACGACAAGTGGGTGCTGTTACCCGAAGGGAAGGCCACGATGTCCAGATCGCCATCGCCGTCAATGTCGTCCACCGACGGATAGTCGGATTTGCTGATGGAAAAATTGTTCCAGAAGCCCGCCACCGAGCTGGGGTAATACAGCAGCAACGGGTTGCAGTTGTCGCAGTCCGCCGGGTAGCCAAAAAAGTACTGCCTGAACCTCAGCATATTGTCCTCAAAATAGCCCTGAAAGACTTGAATCTCCTGGGTACCCGGCAAAGTAGAGGCGCAGAAAATATCGGCTGCGCCATCTTGGTTGAAATCGCGTAACACCACAAAATCCATCAACTTCGGAAAGGTGCAGGCATACTCTGGTGCAAAGGCGTAACTGGTCTCGTTGGGCGTACCTTCGTTCAGGTAAGTGACGAACACATCGCCCGCTCGGTCGAAAATCACCACGTCCAATAAACCGTCTTGGTTAAGATCGGCAGGCGAAAACTGTGGCGCATTCAGGCCACCGGCAAAAGCAGCAGTCAGCAACTGGCCATTCTGGTACACCGGGGCATGCAGACGTTGAAACATGGGGGCTTGGGCCATCAGCGTGGCGATGCCGAGTATGGAGCAGAAGACGGAACAGTAAACAGTGCGCACGAGGGGCTGATTTTTTAACGATGAACTATGAGGTATGAACTATCAACTGCGAAGTACGGGCGAGGTTCGGCAAACTTACGGGTAAAGCCTAAATACCTTTACGCCAAATAGGCTTTCGGCCAATGTCAGACTAAAAGTCACTGGGCCATACATGGGTTTATAGTTCATACCTCATCGTTCATATTTTATCCAATGATCTACGAATTCAACGGTTTTCGCCCCGTCATCCATGAGAGCGCGTACATCCACCCACAAGCAGCAGTGACCGGCAATGTCGTCATTGGACAAAACGTGTACGTCGGCCCCGGTGCGGCGATTCGCGGCGATTGGGGAGCGATCATCATCGGGGATGGTTGCAATGTGCAAGAAAACTGCACCATCCATATGTTTCCCGGCATCACGGTGCTGTTGCGCGAGGCCGCGCACATCGGGCATGGGGCCATTATTCACGGGGCCACGGTGGGTCGCAATTGCTTGGTTGGTATGAACGCCGTGCTGATGGACGACGTGGTGCTGGGCGACGAGTGCATCGTGGGGGCACTGTGCTTTCTGAAAAGTGGGGAGCAAATACCGGCCCGAAGTATGGTCGTCGGCAACCCCGGCAAGATTGTAAAGACGGTGAGCGATGAGATGCTGGCCTGGAAGAGCGCGGGGACGCAGCTGTATCAGCAGCTGCCTGCACAATGTTACGATAGTTTGCGGCCTTGCGAGCCTTTGCGGGTGATGCCGACGGGGCGGGCGGGGATGAGTGGCGGATATGGGCGATGGGCGGAGTGAAGTGGCAGCCCGTTTGTTGGTTAAGGAACCCAAGTAACCGCAAACTTACGCCCAAAATCTCCATTTCTTTGGCTAATACCGTATTTTGCCGCACCAACTAACTGGCTTACTCCACCTTTTAAAATGATTCTCTTTTAATCCGTACTTTTTCCACCAATTCAACTTTTGTAGTATGAAGCGTTTATTACTCACCCTCTGTGTCGCTTGCGGCACACTCTGCGGCCTGTTGGCGCAGCGCAGTATTAGTGGCATCGTCACCGATGCCGAGACCGGCGAACCCCTCATTGGGGCCACCGTCGCGGTCAAAAATGCCAATGCTGGTACCATTACGAACACTGACGGCACTTTTACCCTCACCGTACCGGACGACAAGGCCGTTGTACAGATCAGCTACACGGGCTATCGCGATCAGTCCATCTCTGTTGGCCAGCAGACCCGTCTTGAGGTGGCCTTGGAAGGTGGCACCTTGATCGATGAGGTCGTGGTGGTCGGCTACGGACGGCAAATCCGCTCCACCCTCACCGGCAACATTGCCAAGGTGGATGGCGAAAAACTACAGGCCATGCCTGTAGTGGCCCTGGAGCAGGCCCTGCAAGGCCAAGCCGCCGGGGTGTACATTGAGACCGCCAACGGCAAGGTCGGTGCGGCCAGTCGCGTCCGGGTACGCGGGGTGGGTTCCATCAATGCCGGCACCGAGCCGCTCTACGTAATTGATGGCATCCCTATCGCCAAAGAGCAGGAGAATACTGCTGGCGGCCCGCTCAACCCGTTGGCCGACTTGAACTTCAACGACATCGCCTCCATTGAGGTGCTGAAAGACGCCTCGGCCAAGGCCATTTATGGTTCGCGCGGCTCCAACGGCGTGATTATCATCACCACCAAAACCGGTCGCTCCGGGCAATCGCGTATAGAACTCGACCTACAAGCGGGCACCAGCCAACCAACTGGCCGCCGCGAGTTCCTTAATTCCGCCGAATTCATCGATCTCTTCACCGAGGCCGCCAACAATTCCGACGACATTGAGGGCGTACCCTACGACGATCCCAACTCTTGGACGGACTTCGTCATGAGCCGTTTCACCCGCTATTCCGGACGCAACGACAGCTGGATGGAGCGGGTGGACCGCACCGATTGGCAGGAAGAAGCCCTGCGCCAAGGCAGCGTTGGCAACACCACGCTGGCCTTCAGCGGCGGCTCCGACAAAGTGCGCTACTACGCCAGTGGCAACTACGGCTTTACCAAGGGCATCCTTGTCTCCAACGATTTGGAAAAGTACGGTGGCCGCCTTAATCTCGACTTTGATGCCACTTCGCGCCTGAAAATGGGGGTAAATTTCAACCTGTCGCGCACCCTGACCACCCAAGTTTCCGACGACAATGCCTTTTCTACACCAATGCAGCTGGTCGCTATGGCGCCTATCACCCCTACCCGCGACGAAAATGGCCAGCTCTATGATCGCCCGGTGACCACTTATTACAACGGTTTGATTGATGTAGAGGATGCCCAGCGCCGCGTGTTCAGCACCCGTACTCTCACCAATGTCTTTGGCGAATACAAATTCACCTCCGCCCTCGTCTTGCGTGTGGAAGGAGCTGCCAACTTGCTCAACGTGCGCGACAACGCCTACTACGGCCGCCGCACCGACGAGGGCAATGATAGCAACGGTGCTGCGTTCGCGGCTTCGTCCAACACCACCAGCTTCAACACCAATGCGGTGCTGCGTTGGAACCGGGAGTTTGGAGAACATGACTTGGGCGTGGACCTGGGCAGCGAATTTTTCCAGAGCGATAATGTCTATTCCTACGTGTTCGGCGAAGGTTTCCCGGTAGATAACCTTCGCACCCTGTCCAGTGCCGCCAACATCACCGATGCCGATGGCACCTTGACCGAGTACAGTTTCCTCTCGTATTTTGGCCGCGCCCGCTACAATTTCGATGAGCGTTACCTGTTCAACGCCAGTGCCCGCGTGGACGGTTCCTCGCGTTTTGGTGCCGACAACCGCTACGCCTTTTTCCCGGCGGTCTCTGCGGGCTGGGTACTTAGCAAGGAAGCATTTCTCACCGATAACACCACGCTGACTTTCTTGAAACTCCGTGCTTCGTGGGGCCAGAGCGGCAACGCCGATATTGGCAATTTTGCGGCCTTGGGCCTCTTCGGCGCGGGCAGCTACAATGAGGGCAGTACGCTCGAGCCGAATCAGATTGCCAACCCAGCCCTGACTTGGGAGAAAAGTACCGAAACCGATTTTGGCATCGACTTTGGGCTGTTCAACAACCGGTTGAGCGGCGAGATTGATTACTATGTCAAAAATACCACTGGTCTGCTCCTGCAAGTGCCAGTACCAGCCACCTCCGGCTTCACTACCCAGTTCCAAAACGTCGGCGAACTGGAGAACCGGGGTTGGGAATTCACGCTGAATTCCAACAACCTCGTCGGTGATTTTACTTGGTCCACTTCGGTCAACCTAGCTATTAACCACAACGAGGTACTTTCCCTATCCGACGGCCAAACGCTGATCGACGACAGCGGCTCGCGCTACGCCAACGTGGTGAAGGTCGGCGCGCCGGTTGGGGTTTTCTATGGTGCCGAATATGCGGGCGTGGACTCCGACAATGGCGACGCCCTATGGTATATCAACAACGCGGAAATTAATCCCGACCTCAAGGCTACGACCAATGACTATAACGAGGCCGGGTTTGTCGAACTCGGTTCCCCCCTGCCGAACCTGATTGGCGGCATCAGCAACACGTTCAGCTATGCGGGTGTCACGCTCGACATTCGCTTCCAAGGCCAACAGGGCAATAAGGTCCACAATTCGGCGGGCGGCTTCATGTCGTGCAACGCCTGCTGGTTCGACAACCAGACCCGCGACCAACTTGACCGCTGGCAGAACCCCGGCGACCAGACCGAGGTACCAGAGGCTCGCCTCGGCTACTCCAACGGCGACCAAAGCCGCAGCAGCCGCTATATCACCGATGGCTCTTACCTGCGCCTCAAAAACGTCACGTTGGCCTACGACCTACCTACTCGCTGGCTGGGTTGGGGCGGTTTCAAAAGTTTGCGTGTGTATGCGACCGGCACCAATTTGCTGACTTTCACGAAGTACGAGGGTTGGGACCCGGAGGTAACGACCGATTTCTTGGCCTCCAACACGGTTTATGGTGTTGATTTTTACTCGGCTCCGCAGCCACGCACTATTGTAGGCGGTATCCGGATTGGGTTTTAGGTTAATGAAGGTTGATTAAAAAATTAGATGATTCTAATACAGGGTGCTGATTAGCAAGCTTCTAATAAACATTTATCAACCCTTATCAACTTATTCAATAACCCTCATCAACTATTCTTTCCACTTTCAATTTTGACAAAAGATGCAACTACATAAAATCGGGCTTTCCGCCCTGCTGCTGGCCTCTATGTTTGCGGCCTGCAACAAAGAACTCGATCTTGAGCCTGCCCAGAGTGTGAGCGAAGAGCTGGCCCTTTCCACCGATGCCAACGTCAAGACCGTGCTGCTCGGTGCCTACGATGCCTTAGCCAAGGATGGCCTCTGGGGCGGCAACGCTTTGCGCGATGCCGAACTGCTGGCTGCCGACGGCGAGCTGCGCTGGGTGGGTACTTATACTGGCCCGCGCGAGGTCTACAACAAGGCTCTGATCGCCAGCAACGGCGAAGCCGAAGACCGCTGGACTGATGCCTACGATGCCATCAACCGCGTTAACAATGTGCTGAGTGCGCTGGGTACGGTGGTCGCCGATGATCAGGCCCACGTAGAAGGTGAGGCACTTTTTATCCGTGCTGCTGCCTACTTTGAACTGGTGCGGTTTTTTGCCCTGCCCTACGAGGCAGGCGTCAACAATACGCAACTGGGCGTACCACTGGTATTGCGCCCCACGCGCGGCATCGACGCGAGCAGCCAAGTGGCCCGCAACACGGTGGAAGAAGTCTATGCGGAGATTACTGCGGAGCTCGTGCGGGCTAAAACACTGCTGCCTGCCGAAAACGGGGTGCTGGCTGGCAAGCATACTGCCGCTGCGCTGCTTGCCCGCGTTTATCTACAAATGGGTCGCTACGAAGAGGCTCGCAGCAACGCCGACGAGGTGATTGCCTCCGGCCTTTACACGCTGGTGGCTGATTACGCCGATGAGTGGAACAACGACGATAATACCAGCGAAGACATCTTTGCGGTACAAATCTCCTCACAGGACTTTGCGGAGGCCACGCTGACCATTTTCTACTCTATCCCGGAATTTGGTGGCCGCGATGGCGACATCGAGATTGAGCAAAAGCATCTGGACCTGTATGAGGCGGACGATGCCCGCCTGGCCTTCTTCTACGAGGGTGCCGGGGCTATCCGTAGCGGTAAATGGCGCAATCAGTACCGCAACCAGCCAATTATCCGCTTGGCCGAGATGTACTTGATCCGTGCGGAGGTCAACCTGCGCCTGAATGGCTTGGTCGGTGCGGCTCCGGTGGATGACTACAACGCCTTACGAACCCGTGCTGGCTTAGCCGCTGCTACCAGCGTAAGTTTAGAAGAACTACTGCTGGAACGACGCCGCGAACTGGCCCACGAAGGCCACCGCATCCACGATGTGAAACGCCTGAAAGAAAGCGTGGACGGACTGGCGTACAACGATCCGAAGCTAGTATTCCCCATCCCGGCTCGCGAGATCGGTGCCAACCCAAAACTGCAACAGAACGCGGGGTATTAATGCATAGTGACATCATGAGTTGCTGCCCGGACCACCAAAAGTGCTCCGGGCAGTTTTATGAATTACTCTTTTTGCCGGTTGTTAAGTAAAATACTGTGTATTTCAGTTTCGGTTTTTTTTGCAACCTTCGCAATCTGCTCAATAGTAAGGCCCTCGTTGTCCATTCCGATAATTAGTTCTATTGCCATTTCTATTTTGCCTTTTATTTTGCCTTCCATTATACCCTTCTCCATGCCTTTTTCCATGCCTTTTTCCATGCCTTTTTCCATGCCTTTTTCCATGCCTTTTTCCATGCCTTTTTCCATGCCTTTTTCCATAGCTCTTTCTTCGGCCAACTCCCTTTCACCTCTTTCATCTTGTTTACGTATATAAATGTAATCATAAGCCTTCATTTCCTCCATTGTCCATTTATATTTATCGGCTTCCATGAAGGCTTCTTTCAAGCCTTCGTCTTCCTCTGCGTAATCTGGAATCACGGACAGCTCCTCGGCGTTTTTGATAAAGTAAGTCCATTTGTCGATAGGGGTCACCAATTCGTATTCTTCTTTATGGAATTTCAGGAGTTCTATAAACGAAAACTGTATGTCGGTCAACAAGTGTTCATTGGTATCCTTGTCCAAAATCAAATGTCGAGTGTGATAGTTTTCACCCTTGCCAAAGTCAAAATTGAGTATGCCAATAAAATAGGTCGGCTGAAGCAATGGGTACTCCTCGCCAATATTAATCTGCGTTGAATATTCTCGGGAAGTATAGTATTGTACCCGTTTGGCGAATCCTTTTTTGTCGGCCACCTGCATTTCCACTACAAACTGACGACCCAATTCATCGATGGCTCGAACATCCAACACGGTCGCTTTTTCCCCAACAATACGGGGAAATTGATAGGGATTGACTAAGGTAGCACTGACGACGCGATCGGCACCCTCCAATTCTAAGGCAGCATTCAGAAAGGAGATCAATGATGCAGTCTTCTTCTCATTACCGAAAATTTTTCGGAAGGCAATATCGTTTTTTACGTCTGCAAAGCGCATAAGGTGATGTGTTTGAGGCAAAAGTAAGACAAAAATTGTGGTTTTTTCAGGGGATTTGTCTAGTAGTGGAATACGATTGGTGATGATATTTGACTGGCACTTTCCTCTAAAATAACCGATCTTTGTAACCGCAAAATGAACCTGGCCCTCGACATCGGCAATACCCGCACCAAAATTGGTCTCTTTCGAGGTACTAAATTGGTAGAACAAACGGTCTGGACCGATTGGACGGGAGCGGAATTGGTGGCCTACGGCGAGCAGGTCGGCGTAGAACGTATCATTCTGTGCTCTGTGGCGGACAGAGAAGAAACGCTCCATGACCTACTCTCGGCACGTTTCGAGGTGCTGGAACTGGACCACGCCACGCTATTACCATTTCAGAACCATTACCAGACCCCAAAAACCCTGGGCAAGGACCGGCTGGCAGCGGTGGCGGGCGCACGCGCGTTGTACCCCGCAAACGATTGCCTGGTGATCGACTGCGGCACCTGCATCAAGTACGAGTGGCTCACGGCGGATGGCATTTACCACGGTGGCAACATCGCACCGGGGGCCAGTATGCGCATTCAGGCCATGCACCACTTCACTGCCCGGCTGCCGGAAGTGCCGCTGAAAATGCCCCTACAAACCATTGGTCAAAGCACCCAGACGGCCCTCCAGAACGGTGCTTTGCGCGGTGCGGCACTGGAAATGGAAGGGTTCGTACAACTTTTCCGAGCCAAAAGCAGCCATTTGCAAGTCCTGCTGACGGGTGGTGACGCAGCTTTTTTTGCCCCGCATCTGGATATAATTGATGTAAAAACAGAACCGTATCTGACTTTAATCGGGTTGAATAATATTCTAAACGTAAATATGCGACTACTTGCTCTTGCTTGCCTCCTTTTCACCACCCTTGCGCTCTCCGCACAGCCCAAACAAAACTCGCCTTATTCCCGCTACGGCATCGGCGATCTGGTGAATCAATACTTTGCCCAGCAAGCGGGCATGGCTGGCCAATCAGCGGCTTTCCACGATCCTTTTCACCTCAATTTGCTCAACCCGGCTTCTTACGCCCACTTGAAAACCACGGCTTTCGAAACCGGTTTGTATGCCAAATACAGCCATTCCGTGTCCAGCAAGGCTACCCAGAACTACTGGACGGGCAACTTGAACTATTTGGCATTGGGCTTTACCCTCAAAAGCCCGATCAACCAAGTGCTCGACAAAGTGCAGTCACCCTGGCAATTCGGCATGGGCTTCGCGCTCACCCCCTACTCGCTGGTGGGCTACAACGTACAGACCCGCGACACGCTGATCAATATCGGCGAGGTGGTCAACAGTTTTCAGGGGAATGGTGGCACTTATCGGCTGCAATGGAGCAACGCCGCAAAATACAAGAACACGTCGTTTGGTGCGACCCTGGGATGGATGTTCGGCAAGACAAGCTACGAAAACACGACACAATTCTTGGACAGTACTGCTGCCCAAACCAACCGCAACTTCCAAGACAACCGGCGCGATGACTTGGGTATCAACGGATTTGTCTGGAACTTAGGCGTGCAGCACGATTTTGTGCTACAATACGCGGAGAACGATAAGACTGCGCCGACCCAATTGATTACTATTGGTGCGACCGGCGAAGGCCAGCATAAGTTGCGCCTCAACGGCGAACAACTCGTGGTGCGCAGCCGGGGCCGACTGACCAATGGGCAGTATGTGAACGCTGACACGCTGACCAACAACGATAGTATCCATCAAACGCTGACCCTGCCCTCTACTTTTACGGTCGGTATACAGTACATCAAGTCCAACAAACTCAAGATCGGCGGCCAAATCGGACTGGAAAACTGGTCAAAATACCGCAACGAGCTGCGCCCTTTGGAACGCTTTCGGAACACTTTTTCGGCATCGGCAGGCTTAGAGTATATCCCCGACCACCTTTCATACAATAACTACAGTAAGCGCGTCCGTTATCGATTAGGAGCCTACTACCGACAAGACCCCCGTTCGGTGAAGACTGGCAAAGATGTGAACGATTTGGGCGTGACTTTCGGCTTCGGCTTTCCCCTCGTGCTGCCACGCCAGCAGACCTCCTTTGTTAATACGGCCTTTGAAATCGGGAAACTCGGTGCCGATTCGCCCATCGAGGAAACCTATTTTCGCCTAACGCTCGGCTTTACGCTGAACGACAATACTTGGTTTTACAAGCGGCGGTTTGAATAGGAATAAAGAAGTATGAACTATAAGGTATGAGTGATGAACAACTTGCGAACTGTAAAGAGAGGAAGCGGTGCAGAGTTCATACTCTAAAGCGTATTGGCCAATACGTAGCATAAAAAGACTTCGTCTTGGTTATTTACGCCCAAGCGATTGTTGGTGAGGTGGATCAGGCTGGGTAATGCTTTATCTAAACTATCACCGAACTCTTTCAAAATCAATTCATTGCCTCGATGCCAGCGTAGCCACTCCGGCTGGCTGGCATCGAACTGGCCCGCTTTTACCGCTGTCCATAGTTCATCGAAAGCAGGACGCAATGTTGCTTGCTGGGCCTGCCAGCTGGCCTGAAAATGAGACAACAGGGCTGTCTGCGTTACTTCGTCCAATACTTGCCCGTCCACTGGCCGAAAAAAGATGGGCAACCATTGTGCATACAATTGGCCAAAATACCAGGCCGCTTTCTCGCGGCTCATGCCCGCCGCCAGCGCGGTGAGCAGATGCATCCGTAGGGCATCGAAGAGCGTGCTGCCATAGGTAGCCGGAATTTGCACTAATCGGTCGAGCGTCACCCGCGTGGAAAGGTGGAAATGGGCCTCGGCCAGTACTACCGCTGCCATACCTCCAAAACGGTCTGTTTCGGGTTCATACGCTACTTCGCTTAGCTCGCCATGACCAGTGAACCAACTGAGCAGTGCTGGCCGTAGGGTCCCGGCCAACCATGCTGGTTCGCCCTGTAGCCGCAAGCGTAGGTGTGGGCCACTTTTATCTTCAAAACGAATGAAAAATGCCCGTGCCTCTTTGGTCGGCCAGACGTGCTGGCTCAAAAAAGGGCGGACGGTCCGGGTTAGGAAAACGTCTGGGACTTCGAGGGGGTAGCAATAGAAGGAGAGCCAAGGGGACATATGGGCAATAAAAAAGGGTCTTTCTTGCGAAAGACCCCTGGTGTGGCGGAGGCAGGACTTGAACCTACGACCTTCGGGTTATGAGCCCGACGAGCTACCAACTGCTCCACTCCGCGCTGTAGTGTACCGCAAAGATACGCGGTTGTTTTTCACATTTCCAAATGCGGTGAAATATTTTTTAAAAGTTTTTCGCGCCAAAGGTCGATAGCTTGTCGGCACTCATTGCCTGCTTTTGAATATTCTCAAATCTAGCTGTAGTCCTACGCACACGTCCTCGCCCGACAAAACACCCTCCAAGGAAACTACGACTTCCTCCGAACCGTCGGCGCGGTAAATGTAAGCTTTCTCCTGATTCGGATCGATCAGCCAGGCCAACCGAACCCCATTGTTGATCCAAGTGTCGGTCATCTTCTAGCGGGCCTTGGCTAGCCGGTCGGTCGCCGAACGAATCTCCATCACGAAATCGGGGATAAG
>JAYUXG010000459.1:0-3470 GCA_043753125.1 Saprospirales bacterium
GCAGTGTGGTAGTGGCCGAAATACAAATGATTGTCACGGATGGTCTGGATCACGTCGCCTTCCATGATTTGCATATGGTAAATATCGTAGAGAATCTTGAAGTTTTCGGTGCCGAGCCGCTTGCACAACTCAATCGTCCAGGGCGTATTGTCGGCCATGTAGTCAGCGTGGTTCACTTTGGAATTAAGCACTTCCATCTGGATGATCACGCCATTTTTTTCGGCCAGTGGCATTATTTTCTGCAATCCTTCGACGCAGTTTTTTAGCCCGGTCTCGTTGTCCATCCCCCGTCGGCTGCCACTGAAACAGATCAGGTTCTTGTAGCCCGCCTTGGCCACCATTGGAATCATGTCTGTGTAGTTTTTGATCAGCTGGGGGTGAAATTTCGGGTCGTTCCAGCCATCCACCAGATTGATCTCCGCACCGTTGCACATGGAGGAATCCAAACCATGTTTTTTCAGCACGTCCCATTCTTTCGGCCCGATCAGGTCAATGGCAGTAATGTCCATCGGTTTCACCGCCTCGCAAAGTTCGTTCAGGGGAATATCATTGAAACACCACCGGCACACCGAGTGGCGGATGTTGCCCTTGTGGGCAAAACGGGGGATGGCGGTAGCTGGCGTGGCCATGAGCGTGGGGGCGGCCGATATGGCCGCAGCCCCGGCCAACAGGGTTTTTAAAACGCGACGACGGGTAGGCATCTTTGCGAAGGGAGTTTGAAAATGGTGGACACGGTTAAAAAACTTGCCGTGAAGATGCGACAAAGCACGAAATTACTGCCACCATTGGGCAAACATATTTTTATTGGGCTTTCTCATTGCGGAGTGGCCTGTACTTCGTCCACCATATACTCCGTCTCGCCCTGCCAGAAAAAGACATGGTAACGTTGTTTGTAATGTACGGTGACCAATTTACCATCGAGCTGCTCCAGCTGCTTGGCTATCTGCTGGTTGTCTGCCGAGAACTCCCAAGGGGTCATAATGCCATTTGGTGACAGGTTGAGGGTGCCTTCGTAGGTTTTAAAAATGACGCCGCGCCGCGAGATTTTGACCAGTTGGCCCGAGCGACTACCATCGGAATAGGTGAGCTGGCTGTAAGCAAAATAGCCTGCCACGACTACCAAAAAGATAATCAGTAAAAGCCACATGAAACGACGGCCAATCTTGCGGGCCGTGTGCTTGGCTTGTTCGATTTGAATGGACATATATAATTATGAATTATAAATGATGAAAGATGGTTTAGGCCACTGTTCACTGATATTTTTTGAGTATTTGAAGATTTGAGTATTTGATCAAACACCTGCAATCAGTGTTTTGGTCAAATACTCGAATCCTCAAATCTTCAAATATTTTTAAACCCCTTTTTTGCTGCCCCAAATCTGTACGTGCAGACGGTCGGAATAGCGGAAGTTGTATTCTTTGCAAATATCCACCAACCATAGCCGACGTTCGGCCAGGGCAGCAGCAGTCGTCCCTTCGGGCATAAGCCAGACTTTTTCCGGCGCAATTTCGTAGCGGTCAAGCAGCTCCAGTACTTCCTGCAAATCGTCGGGCGCAGCAATCACAAATTTGAAATTCGCCTTCGGACTGCGGGCAAAGAAACACAAAGCCGCCGGTCTTTCGCGCAGTTTTCGCGAATTGGCACTGTTTTCCAATTTAGGGGAGACGTTGTACTGGTCAATGGCCCGGTCAAAGTCGGCATTGGGCAGCAAAGTGCCGTTGGTTTCCGTCTCAAAACGGTAGTCCGGCGACTGGCTGCGGAGGAAGGCCATCAAGGCCAGGAGGCCGCGTTGCTGCAACAGTGGCTCCCCACCGGTCAGGATGACGTTGCGGCAGGGGAACACGGCTACCTGCCCGGCTACTTCCGGCACCGGGCAGACGGCAATCCATACTTTTTTATCGAATTTTTGGTAGCCCGGCTGGGCATCGTGGAAGTGGGCGAAGCGGGTGCCGACCCAGTTCCAGGTGTAGTCGGTGTCGCACCAAATACAGTGCAGGTTGCAGCGCGTGGTGCGCACAAAAATGGAAGGCACGCCGATGCTTTTTCCCTCGCCCTGGATGGAGAAAAAGATTTCGGGTTGGCCGTTGAGCCGGGCCAACTGTAAGGTGGGAGGTTGAGTGGTAATAGCCGTATCCACGGAGGGGTTTTTCCGGCAAAGGTAGGGGTAGAAATGCGGAATGCGGAATTCCGAATTCCGCATTCCGTATTCCTCAGAGCCGCTTCACCTTGCCGGATCCACTCACGTCGGCGTCCACAGTGGGTTCACCCAGATATAGCACCTCGCCGCTGCCGGAAATGTCGGCTTTCAGACGCTGGTTTACGTGGCAGGTGACCGTACCGCTACCGGATATCTGTGCGTCCAACGTATTGGTTTTCAAGGTCTTGGCATCTACTTCGCCGCTGCCGCTCACATTGGCTTCCAAGGCGTTGGCGGTACCCCCCAGTTCGATACCCCCACTCCCGGAGATGCCGCAGTCCAAGTCGCCAAACTCGCCCTGCAACACGTACACGTTGCCCGAGCCGGACACGTCCACGTCCATTTTGTCGGACTTCAAGGCGGTCATGGCACGAATCTCGCCGCTACCGGCCACGGTCAGTTCATCGAACGAGGGGCCGCTCACCCGAATCTTCACGTCTTCGGACGAGGATACGTTTTCGCTGAAATAAATTTTTAACTTGCCGTGTTCCACCTCGGTCTTCAGAAGCGGCAGCAGGTTTTCCTGGGCCTGCACTTCCACGGAATACTGGTCGGAGACACTGAACTCCACGTCGCCCGCCAAGCGCAGATCAATCGCATGAAAATCACTCACCGCGCGGGGTTCGGTCTTGCTCGCACCGCTACCACGCAGGCCGGTGCCGGGCATGGAGAAGTGGCAGGAACGTTTGCCGACCACGAAAATGGCCACCAGGACCAGGAAAAGAAGGAGATTGCGCATAAGAAAAAGGTGGTTCGTTTTTGAATGAATAATATCGTTTTTTGGAACTTTGGCCCTGAACATAGAACATTATGCTTACTTGGACACCCTCCTCGGCACCGAGGTTACACTTTTTGGTCAAAGAAATAGAACACTTGGCACTTTTTCCGCTGCTTTGGTGGGGCGGCTGGTTGGTACTTGGCCTACAGGTGTCTGCTGTCGAACGCCCAAAAGTGGTGGCCTGGCTAACGGAACAAAGCCACGATTTTGGCAATCTCCGCGCGGGCAAACCCGTGACGCACATCTTTCGATTCCAAAATGTGAGCACTGACACGATCTTGCTGCAAACCGTGCGTACCACCTGCGGCTGCACGGCGGTGCGCTACCCGGAAACGCCCATTGCGCCTATGGCCACCAGCGACCTGACCGTGGAGTACGATGCTGCCCAAAGCGGCCCATTTCGCAAGAAAATCCGGGTATTTTTTGATCGCCAACGGAAGTCGGAGATTTTGTGGATCAGCGGATTGGTGGAGTAGTTGGCTGGTTGACTAGTTG
>JAYUXG010000460.1:0-3466 GCA_043753125.1 Saprospirales bacterium
CCGCTGGTACAGCCCCTTAGATCGCTGCCAGCACTTCCAAATAAAACTTCCAGAATTTTTGGAAACTGGAAATGGAAGCTCGCTCGTCGGGGCTGTGCGCACCTTGAATGAGCGGGCCGAACGAAGCCATATCCAGGCCGGGATACGCTTGACCAATGATGCCGCATTCCAGGCCCGCGTGGCAGGCTTCGATGACGGGGCCCTGTCCAAAAAGGTCCTGGTAAATGCCCGCCATCTTTTTCACGAGCTCGGAGCTCGGGTCCGGCTTCCAGCCGGGGTATTCGTTGTCGGTTTGTACGTCGGCTCCCAGCAGATCAAAGGGTGCGCGGAAGGCAGCCGCCACATCCGCTTTGGTGGATTCCACCGAGCTGCGCTGTAAAGAACCAATTTTCAACTGGCCATTGCCCAAGGTGACTTTCGCCAGATTGGTGGATGTTTCCACCAGCCCAGGTATGTCGGGACTCATGCGGAACACCCCGTTTTGCACTGCCCGGATGGCGTTCAGAAATTTGACTTGGTCGCTTTGGTGCATCACATTGGCGGGTAAAGCAGCCTCCGTTGCCGTGATTTTCAAGTTCGGTTCGACGGTTTTGAATTCCGTGGCCATTGCTTCCGTGGCGGCTTGCAAAAGCACTAAAAACTGGGCTTTGTTTTCCACGGCTACCACGGCCTTTGCCTCGCGGGCAATTTCGTTGCGCAGGTTGCCGCCATCGAATTCCGCCAAACGTAGGCCAGCGGATACCCCCGCCATTAGCACCCGCGCGAGGACTTTATTGGCGTTCGCCCGACCAAGGTGAATATCCATACCGCTGTGGCCACCGGTTAAGCCGCTTATCTTTATCGAAAAAGAAGTCAGGCCTTCCGGCGTAGGTTCCTGTTGGTAGTGCCAATCCACCAGCGTATCGATGCCGCCCGCACAACCAATGGTCAACACGTGGTCTTCCTCGGTGTCGAGGTTGAGCAGTAGTTGTCCTGCCAATAATCCGCGTCCGAGATTTTTGGCTCCGCCTAAACCTTGCTCTTCGTCAAGCGTGAACAGGGCTTCCAAGGGTGGGTGTACTATATCGTCTGCGGCCAACACGGCCAAGATGGCGGCCACGCCTAAGCCATTGTCGGCCCCAAGCGTGGTACCCCGCGCCCGTACCCAGTCGCCGTCCACATACATATCGATGCCTTGTTGGTCGAAATCGAATTCCACCTCCGCGTTTTTGGCGTGGACCATATCCAAATGGCCTTGCAGAATGGTGACCGGGCTTTGCTCTCGTCCCGGCGAGGCCGGTTTCTTGATAATAATGTTCCCGAAGTCATCCGTCTGCACTTCCAGCCCATGCTGGTGGCCAAATGCGCGCACCCACTCGGCGATGCGCTGTTCTTTTTTGGAGGCGCGGGGAATGGCGTTCAGGTCGGCAAAAAGGTTCCAGGGAGCGGAAGGTTCGAGTTGGCGGATTTGGCTGGACATGGCTGGATGTTTTTACGTGATGGTATGGGGCGGGAGTAATTGGAACGCGGATGACATGGATTGGGCGGATTTGCACGGATTTTCTTTTCTAATCCGCGTCATCTGCGTCGTCCACGTTCCCACTGATCTTAGGAGGATTTAGCCCGCAAACTTACCGTCAATATTTTGATTGGTTGCCGACCAGGATTCGCAAAAGAAGCAAAAATCAAGGATAACTGGAGTAGTTTGTTTTTGTAAAAAAACATTTTTGCCAACTTTCCCCAAAACTTCACTTTTTACCCACCGACCAGCAATTTTTAGCGAAAAATACCGCTCCACCTGCTTCACCTTATCATTCACTTATCCACCTTCTGATGAAACAATCTTTGCTCCTGCTACTCTTCGTAGTCGCCCTGTCCCTGCTGTCCGCCCAAACTCCTGCCTTGGTGGGCTACTGGCAAAACTGGAATGATGGCAATGCGCCGTACATCCAATTGGACCAGGTAGATGCGCGGTATAACGTCATTGAAGTCTCCTTTGCGGTGCCGGGCGGTGGCACCGATTACTCCATGACGTTTACACCCGATCAAGTTTCCCAGGCTACGCTCATTTCCCAAATCCAGACCTTACAGAGTCAGGGCAAAAAAGTCTTGATTAGTTTGGGTGGGGCTACTGCACCCATTTCGCTGGACAACACATCAGAACGCGACGTATTTATCAGCACGATGGGTACCATTCTCAACACCTACGGTTTTGATGGCATTGACATTGATTTTGAGGGCAGTTCCATTACAATATCACCCGGAACGACGATTGCCGCGCCCACCGACGCCAAGATTGTCCACCTCATTTTTGCCATCAAGAAAGTGATGCAGAATTATCGCGCCACGCACGCTGGCACCAAATTGATGTTGACCATGGCTCCCGAGACTGCCTTTGTGCAGGGCGGTCAGTCGGCATACGGCGGTATTTGGGGCGCGTACTTGCCAGTCATCCACGCCCTGCGCGATTCTTTGGACATCTTGCAGGTGCAACTCTACAACAGCGGGTCTATGTATGGTATTGATGGCGGCATTTATACCCAAGGCACGGCAGATTTCATTGTAGCGATGACTGAGGCCGTGATCCGAGGGTTCACTACGGTGGGTAGCGGTGGAGCGTTTGCGGGCATTCCGGCCAGCAAAGTAGCCATAGCATTGCCGGCTTGCCCTTCCGCAGCGGGTGGGGGCTATACGTCGCCCGCCAACGTAGCGGCGGCTATCAATTATTTGCGTGGCACGGGCCCTAAGCCGGGCACCTACACGCGGGTGCAGGCCGCAGGGTATCCAGACCTGCGGGGTATGATGACTTGGTCGATCAATTGGGACAAAGTGACCACTTGCAATACCTCTGCCTACCAGTATGCGCAGAGTTTTCAGAACATATTTGGGGCAGCACTTCCGGTTACGCTGACTCATTTCAACGCCCGGCAGGAACGCAACGGCATTGAGCTATGGTGGGAAACCAGCCAAGAGGTTAATGTGGCGTACTATCAGTTGGAGTACTCCTCAGATGCTGTTTCGTTTGATAATTTGGGTAAAGTGACGGCCAAAAACGGCGGGCTTGCGCAACAACATTATCAATACACCCACGCCACTCCCAATCCCCAAAAAAACTACTATCGATTAAAGATGGTGGACACCGACGGTAGTTCTACCTACTCGAATGTAATAGTGCTAACCCTGAGTAACAGCAATGATCCAGTCATTTTTCCCAATCCGGTGGTGGATCGGTTTATCATAAGCAACAAAACGGAATCCGCTTTATATCGTGTCTTGAATATGCAGGGGCAAGTCGTGCAGCAAGGGATTTATTTAGTAGGGGAGCCTATTTTGGTGGATGGGCTTTCGGCAGGGGTTTATTATTTGGCGGTGGAGGAGGGGATTTGTAAACTTGTGAAATACTGATTTGATCTGCTTTTTTGTCATTCCGTAGGAATTTGTTCAACCCTACGTGGGCCAAGCAAGATGTGCTCCAAGCGTGGATTCC
>JAYUXG010000461.1:0-3456 GCA_043753125.1 Saprospirales bacterium
GTCAAACCCTATGCGGGGGGAGGCGAGAAGTTGTTCCACAGTCAAGCCTAAGGCCTCCGCTACCGCCATTGCCTCCTCTACTTTAAAGGGTGACTTACCGGGCTTTGTTGCATGAACATTTTTTATTTGGAATCAAGGCATCATTTGTATTGGAAATTTCATAAAAATGCAATTTGTTTGATATTGTTTGGAAAAATGCAATTTGGCCAAATTATATTTATCCGTGCAACAAAGCCCTTTTTAGCGTATACTCCTGTTTTTCAAGTGGCATTTTTGCTCAATCCTGCTCTAGGGAAAGCATTACCGCCAAATATTGGCAGTATCGGGACAATCTAAAACATTTTGTCGCAGTGGACCGCGATCCCAGCGGCTGCATCCATGATGGCATAGGGCAAAGCAGCAGCAATCCATGCGTATGCTCGAAGGCAGGATTTGGATTGCCCGCTACAAGTATTAACATGGAAAACACTGGACAGCCGGACATGGGGGACAGGGAGAGTACTTTGAATACCAGTGCTTTTATTGACCTAGCCTGTGCTGGAGACTCTATTGGCAGAACCAATAATTTCCTGGACATGGGTTCCGAGACCCCGCACCAGATGGCTTGGTACTGGATGACGCTGGCCACCGAGTGGAAGCTGCTCAAGGAAAGCAACCAACACAACGAAGCGCAACGCACCCTGGAAGAACTCGTGCTGGGCCTGCAGGCCTACCGCCGTCTGGACATTGCCGGTAACTGCCTGGCGGCGGCGCGTTATCAGGAAATCACTGATGGCTTCGAAACGGGCACGGAGTGCGGGGGCGGTGCCTGCCTTTGCCCCGACAAGTACGCGGGCGACCGGTGGAACTTTGATTCCCCCTGTGCTGCGAACTGTAATTACATACCCCAGACCGACGGCTATTCCGGATTTTTCCTGCGGGAGGATGCCACGCAGGCTTTGGAAGCCATTCTCCACGATCCCAGCGAAGGCAAGTGGAACATTGACCTGATCGGCGGCAATGCTTATTCCATGTCGCTCAGCCCGCCTTGCACCACAAGTTTTAGCCAAACCTGTTATCTGGTGCATCGGAGGGGCTTTATGAGCCAGGATGGGATATTCAGTATATTGATGGGCTTAGCGATGATTAAAAGGTTCATCCCCGCCAATGCCAACGTGACCACTTGTGAGGGCGCCGTATTTTATCCGCTCCAGATGGCCATAGACATTGCCGGGGCCATCACCGACCGGGTGGATAATACCTACCACGACCGGATCATGTGGCCCGGCAGCGATGAATGCTGTGACAAGACCGTATACCTTTCGAATCGGGAAGGGGGGCGATTGTTATGGGCTATACACGGTGTTAAAAAGGCATATAGCTACATTGATGGTGCCGAACGGCATTCTCGCACATCGGAGTATTTTCATTGGAGCTTGCTTAAGACCCAAACCAGCACTATTGACAACACCAACGAAGTCTTTTGGCTACGCCTGAAAACAATAGGTTGGGATATGGGCGACGATGAAAAGAGAAGTCTTTATGAATCCACCTGTATCACCGAGGGAATGGAAATACTGCCCCTGATGAACAACATACTGCACCCAGATTCGGATGGTTCCGATATCGGCATCAATAAGGAGCAGTTTAAGGCCATGCTCTGCGCTGCCCCTTGTGGCGGGCCTTGCAAGAAAAAGCAGGACTACTCAAACGACAATCCGGAATGGCCAACGTTTGAGTGTGGGAACAACCCCGGCTGGCCGGGCCAGTGCTGGGAACGGGGTAGAAAAGCCACCGATGCGTCTGATGCCAACCGCCAGTTCAACGGTTTGGATTTTATGATACTTTATAATCTCTATTTGTTGTACTTTCCGGAAGAGCGGACGGCCTACTTCCACCCGGACCGGCCACAAGGCAACATCAGCGTAGGCATCACCGGGCCAGATGTACTCTGCGATGAGAATATGGGGCATTACACCTTGCTTTCTCCACAACCAGATGCCATACAAAACTTACTCTGGACGACCAGTTCCAACCTAGCCATAGTTGGCCAACCTGTTTTGGAAGCAGATATAAAGGCCGGGGCCCCTATTTATACCCCATCGTTTATCCGGGCTTCTTTTACGGAGAAAAGCGCAATTCCACAGTATTTTGACGGAGACATACAAGGGACCACTACCGTGGCAGATTTTTGCGAGATGACCTATTACAAACCTATTATTTCGTTGGTGCCCGGCTATTCCACCACCACCCAACTAAACCATTGCCAAGGCATTTATGACTTCCATGCGGTGTCCACTTCTCCAGACCTCGCGGGCACCGTTTACGCCTGGAAAATAGAAATACATCCCGTGACCGGCCCTGTCACCAGTGAAGTCCTCGAGGGGAAAGACCCGCACATCAACCAATGGCAATGGCTGCCCGAGAAAAGCGGTTATTTGATTATCAAACTAAAGATCACCACACCCTGCGGCGAGACGGAAGCCAGTGCATTCGGCGTAACCTATGACTGTGGTCCAGGCGGGCAGCTCATCGTTGCTCCCAATCCCGCTACTAATAGCGATCAAGTGACCGTCCGCATCAGCCAAGAAAAGGACTACCTAATGAATGCAAAAGGTGTCGAGGTAAGGTTCCTGCGCACTGGTACCGGCAGTGTTCAAAAGATAGAGCGCATCTCTCAGAATGGCCAATCGGTCAGCATCGCCCACTTCCCGCCGGGCAACTACACCGTGCAGGTAGTGCTGGAGGACAGGACCGTGCTGACCACCACACTGGTCGTCAGCGAAAAATAGATAAGGCCTTCCTCTCCATGTTTTCTGACCATATTGACATACATAGTTGTAAATCTTTTGATTATCAACTTTTTCATCCACTATTATCAACTATCCATCACCATGTCATCTAAAAACTTATTTTTTCTGGGCCTTGGTTTGTTCGCCACTATTGCCCTGAGTGCTTTCAGGCCCTGGGGCCCCGGTGAGGTGCTTGCCAATTCGCCATGGCTCCAAGTCGAGACCTGGGACGACTTCGACGCGGACGGTATATTCGTTTTGGACACCATACAGTATGAGCAAGATAACCATTGGATATTTTTAGCGGGTGGAAATTTGCTGATTACCGAACATTTGCTCAAATGTGAGCCGGATACACCTTGGGCGGACACCATTCGCGGCCAATGGGTTTTGGAAAACAACGACCAGCGACTCAAAATCTCTTTCGCAGGCGGCGGAGAGAGCTTCGACATGAATGTCGGAAGCATTAACCCAACCCAAGCAGTATTTCTCTTGTCGGGCAGCGAAGTCCCTAACGATCCGATCATGCGG
The DNA here is from genome assembly GCA_043753125.1 of Saprospirales bacterium. GTDB lineage: Bacteria > Bacteroidota > Bacteroidia > Chitinophagales > Saprospiraceae > M3007. The sequence goes on from JAYUXG010000461.1 coordinate 3,303, forward strand.
CAGCGCATCATCTTGCGGCGATAGGGGAGCAGGTTTTTTCTTGCCCACCCAATAAAAACAGGCAGCGCCGGATCTTCCGGTGGCTGCCTGTTGTTTATCACTTGCTGTCACAAGGCCGAACGGGGTGCTGCCCTACTCGTCACAAGCACAATCT
>JAYUXG010000462.1:0-3452 GCA_043753125.1 Saprospirales bacterium
GAGCTGCGTACATGGCGTGGAACGCTGGCGGGCCGATTGCGGCTGCACTACGGGTGGCCGCCCCGGCTGGCAGCAACGCTGGCGCAAGCCCCTGCGCGATACGCTCGACTGGCTGCGCGACCAGCTCGCCCCCATGTTCGAGCTGGAGGGTGCACGCTACCTGCGCGATCCCTGGGTGGCCCGCAACGACTATATCGCGGTAATGCTGCGCCGCACGGACGAACGCATCCGCACTTTTTTGAACAAGCACGCCCGCCGCGCACTCAGCCCCTTGGAAGAAGTAGCGGTGTTGCGTTTGCTCGAGATGCAGCGCCACGCGGTACTCATGTTTACCAGCTGCGGCTGGTTTTTCGACGAGATTTCAGGCATCGAAACCAATCAAATCCTGCAATATGCCCGGCGGGCCATGGAATACGCGCAGGATGTGGGCGGGCTGGACCTGCATGGCGAATTTCTGCGTCGGCTGGCCGAGGCACCCAGCAACGTGTTTCCCGACGGGGCGGCGAGTTACCGCCAGAACGTAGTGCCAACGAGCGTCAACCTGGAGCGGGTGGCCATGCATTTTGCCGTGGCCTCGCTGTTCGAGGACGACCCCGAAGGACTGGATTTGTTCAATTACACCGCCACAGTCGAGTTTTTTGAAAAAATAGAGGCCGGTACGCCGCAGTTTGCCGCCGGGCGCATCTCTATCCGGTCGCGGCTCACCCACGCCGAAAGGACGTTTTGCTTCGCTGTGCTGTACCTCGGCCAACAGCATATCATCGGCAACATCAGCGGCACCATGAACCGTGCAACCTTTGACGCGATGTACCAGCGCACGTCCAAGGCTTTTACAGCGGCCAACTTGGGAGAGGCCATCGGGGTTTTGCAGGAGTATTTTGGGCCGGAAAAGTTTACGCTGGCCAGCCTGTTCGCCGACGAAAAAATCGAGATCATCAAGGCCATTACCGAATCGGGACTGGCAACCGTGGAATCTACGCTGCGCAACGTTTTCAACGACAACTATCAGTTGATGAATGGTTTGCAGGAGGCGGGCCTGACCCTGCCCGATACTTGGCGTAACATAGCCACGTACGTGTCGAACGCCGACCTGTTGGCTTTTTTTAAGCACGACAACAACGGCGACGCACGCACCCTGCGGCGTATCTCCAGGGATATGCAGAAATGGAACATCAAAATGAACGACCTGGAAGCATTGCGCCACGCGATCGGGCAATGGGCCTATCTGGAAATCGAGCGGATTGCCAATGACGAATCCTCAGCGGCCCGGGTGCAGCGGGTGAACGGCATCCTGCAAATCGTAGAGGAGATGGGCGTGAAACCCCTGATGTGGCGTAGCCAAAACGTGTTCTATCTGCTCACCAAGGGCTACCGCAGGGGACAGTGGATGTTCGTGAACGAGGAATGGAAGACGGCCATGCGTGGGCTGGCCAGCCTGCTGAGGGTGCGGCTGAACGCACCGGCCGGACCGTGATTTTTTGGCATTGCTGATGATCGCCGATCATTTGATTCGCATTCCTTTATCAAAACAACACCGTCCACCAATGTCCACCGCAACGCCAATTATCGTTGAAAAGAATAATCGCCGCACCATCAACGCCTGGGCTTTCTTTGACTGGGCCAACAGTGCCTACGCCCTGGTGATTACGGTGGCGATCTTCCCTGGGTATTTCCTGGCGATGACCAACGATACAGTGACCGTCCTGGGTTACCGGGTGTCGGACAGCACGCTCTATGCCTGGAGCATTTCGCTGGCCTACCTAGTCATTGCCGCCTTGTCGCCGCTGTTGTCGGGTATTGCCGATTATGGCGGGCACAAGAAGAAATTCATGCGGTTTTTTACGATGCTGGGGGCGTTGGCCTGCATCTCTTTACTGTTCTTTACGGGCATGAAAACGCTTTGGGTGGGTGTACTGGGCTTTATCCTGGCTACAATCGGCTTTGCGGGCGGCATCGTGTTCTACAATTCCTACTTGCCGCTCATTGCCACCGAAGACCGCTATGACGACGTAAGTGCGCGCGGCTTCAGTTTTGGGTTTATTGGCAGCGTCATCTTGCTGGTGGTCAATTTGATCATTATCACCTACTACCAATGGTTCGGCTTTTCCGATGGACTAAAGGCTGTACCGACCGCGTTTGTAATGGTGGGCTTGTGGTGGATCGGCTTTTCGCAGATCCCACTGCGCCGACTGCCTGCCGACCAAGTCCCGGCGTCGCAAGAAAATCTGGTGTCCAAAGGCTATCAGGAATTGGGTAAGGTATGGAAGACGCTGCGCCGCGACCGCAATACGCTGGCCTTTCTGGCGGCCTTCTTTTGCTACAATGCCGGGGTGCAGACTGTGCTGTTTTTGGCGGCCACGTTTGCTGAGAAAGAATTGCAGTTCAGCTCTTCCGGCCTGATCATATTGGTGCTTATTTTGCAAATCGTGGCCATCGGCGGGGCCTGGCTAGCGGCCCGGCTGTCGCAGCGCAAGGGCAACCGATTCACCATTATGGCTATGCTGATAGTGTGGACAGGCATCTGCATTGTCGGCTATTTCGTGCAGACGGGACTGGACTTTTACCTCTTGGCGGTCGGGGTAGGCTTGGTAATGGGCGGTACGCAGGCGTTGTCGCGGTCCACCTACGCCAAGTTCTTGCCCGAGGGTACGCCCGATACGGCTTCGTACTTTAGTTTTTACGATGTAGTGGATAAGGTCTCCACGGTGGCTGGCACTTTTCTGTTCGGGGTGGTGGAGGTGTTCAGCGGCGGGATGCGCAACAGTGTACTGTCGCTGGCGGTATTTTTTGTGGTCAGCTTGGTGATTCTGGCTACGGTGACGGTGCGGAGGATGGGCAGGGCAATTTAAATAAGCAAAGCTTTCCAAGCATACCAAAACAGTTATCGGTAAAAATCGGGTAGATATAAGTTTGAAGGTCTGTAGTTATAACATTTAGGTCAGGCACAAAGAACTTGTTTTGTCTTTTTAATGATCTAACAGGTCGAACGTTGGAACTGCACGTTGCGTCAACACATTTACAACGGCAATATTCCACTCACGAATTGACACTGCCGAAATGGGAATCAATGCTTTTACAACCGCCATACACTCGCCCTATTCTACTGTGTGCTCCATGAAAATCCGTTTACTCTTACTGCTGCCTGCCTTCTTTGCAGCCTTCTCCGCCTTTAGTCAGCATGAAATTTACCTCCCCTGGGAATTTGCCGGCGGGCCACCCTGCCCGGTGCGCGACGTGGTGCTGCACGAGGGGACGTTGTACGCCGGGACGGATTGCGGACTGTACAAACGCCTGGAAAGCGGAGGCGTCTGGGAGCCGCAGTCCGGCACACCCGACTCGGCGGTGCTTTTTCTAGCGGCGAACGCAGGTGCCGTGGTGGCGGTGTTCCGGCAGTATTACTGGCAATATAATGTGGGTTATTATGCCCTCCATTTTTTCAATAGTACCGATAG
>JAYUXG010000463.1:0-3451 GCA_043753125.1 Saprospirales bacterium
CGTGCCGTTGCTGTTGCATTTTATGTCGGTGATACTGGCTTGCAATTGGCAGGCGGCCTCTACATTATCGGCGGTGAAGAACACCGGACGGGCATTCAACAGGATGTTTTGCCCGGAGACCTGCGACGTCGCGCTGGTATATCCGTATTCCCAATCGTAGAACTTCCAATTGTTGATATTGAAAGAGGCCGGAAAGGAGTAGGTGGCAGCTGCTGCCTCACTCATATCCTCGGTGGTTTTTGCCCACAGGCTATAGAGGTAGGTCCCATTGGGACGTTTCCAGGCATGGCCGCGTACCCCCGCCGGAAGGTTCATGGCCGCAGTCCGCACGGAGTCGTATTGGGTATCGAACACCAGATCGGTCATCGTTTTCATGGCTTTCCCCAGATCGTTGACCACTTGTTGATAAACAGGCGTATTGTCCATTTTTTGGTACATGCCCATCAGATGGAACTCATAGCTCGCGTCCTCCTCCGTCTCTTGATCGATCAACTGAAAAGAGTTCAATTGGTGAACTCCTTTGATCTTGGCTACCATTTGAGCTTTCATCATGTGGTTGATCTGAGCATCGTGGCCCGCGAAAAACTCCCCGCTAAAGGCTTCGCGCGGCGAATTGATCTCGGTGCAAATCCATTCCTTCTTGGGATAAGTGACCCCGTCGTAACCATATTGGTCCAAAATACCCTGATAGTCATCGACCACCTTGGCCACCCCATCGGCGGCTTGGTCGGAATGGCGCTCGAAAAAACCAGCCCCATAGTTGGTGGTGGAGCCGTCAAAGTGTGGATAAGAGTGGATGGCGACGCAATCGAAATAGGCACCGCCAAGCAGGGGATAGTCGGCGGACACGTCGCCCTTGTTGGGGTTGTCGGTATTCCGTAACACCGCGTTTAGAAAAGACAGGTACCCGACGCCGCTGATACAGACATAAGAGTCGGGGTCCACGGTTTTGATCACTTCCCAAGAGATGCGCAGTGCCCGGATATAGTTATAAATGGGTGCGCGCAGGATGTAGTCGCAGGGTTGTGGGCCTTCCAGCCACCAGTTGCCAGGATAGTCCGGGCCGCGCCAGCCCAAATTGGCGAAGTCAAAACCCGGCTCGTTCCAGACCTCCCAGAAGCGTACGTCGTCCTTGTACTGGCTGACCACCTTGTACATATAAGCGGCGTAGTAGTTGTTGTCGTTGTAAGGCGTGCCGTTGGCCCCGCCGTCCCAGATCGGCGTATACATATTGGCAAACAGTGGAGAGAACTGGCCCGGACAATATTGGGTCTTGTCTTGGTGCGGCCAAGTGGCCCCATTGGTGAAAGCGGTGAACTCGTTCATACCGAGACTCTTCCAGTGCTGGATGTCGTCGGTCAACAGGCCGTAACCGAAATAGTCCAAAACTATTTCAGGCAATCCCAAGCGATTGGTGCGGGCGCCAATACCGGGTATGCCCAGTGCCGGGTTACCCGCCGCTATGTCGGCGAGGGACTGGTTGGTCCAGCCCGGGTAGTAGCCCATGTTGATGCCCGCCCGATAAGGACCGTGGTAGGGCGTAACCTGTTGATTCGCAGTGTAATTGATTTGGGCCGAGGCCGAAACAATACCTAAGACAAAAGCTAAAAAAGTGGTAAAAATCTTGCTCATGAAGCTACGATTTGGTGTGAACAGGAGTTGGATGCCGCCGCTGTTGGCACGGGCGACCGGGTGAAAACATAAAAGGGTGAATAGTAAGTACGTGCGTTACAAATTTTAAGCCTACTACGGCCTATTCTGCCTTTCGAGAAAAATATATATTTTAATAATGCAAATATTTTAGCCCTGCAACGGCGTCGTTACTGACCACGTTGGTTCGCCCGTTGGAAACTGGGATATTGCCGTACTTTGTTTACTAGCCTGTTATTTGCTTCTCCAGCACCATCTTGGTATGTGGAATACCATCTTCGATGTATTCTTCGCCGGTGGACTGGAAGCCAAAACCCGCGTAAAACTCCAGTAAATAGCGTTGGGCACCTATTTTAATGGCCTGATTGCCAAAAAGATGACGACATTGTTCAATGCTCCTGGTCATCAATTCCTTTCCCGCGCCGGTGCCACGGGCCGCTGGCGAACTCACCACACGACCGATAGACGGGTATCCGTCGTAGGCCACGCCGGGAGGCAACAAACGGGTGTAGCATACCAGCTGACCGGCAGCATTGCGTCCCTGTAGGTGCCACGCAGCCTGGTCTTTGCCATCGCAGTCGAGATAAGGACAGTTTTGTTCCACGATGAATACTTCCTGGCGCAAAGCCAAAATGGCGTACAGCTCCACTACGGAGAGCTGATCGAAGGGCAAGCAGGTGAAAGTGAGCATATATTTTAAGGTGTTCAATCCCGATAAAAACCTTTTCTAAATAGCCGTGTTTCGGCACTAAAATATTCAACCATGCAAAAACAACTCTGTTTGCTCGCCCTCCTCTGTTGGGCCGCCTTCGCCATCCCGGCTCAGGCCCAAATTAAGACCCCACAGCCCAGTCCTACCGCTACCCTCAAACAGGATGTTGGACTAAGTTCGGTAGAAATAGTGTATTCCCGCCCTAGTGCTAAAGGCCGTAAAATCTTTGGCGAACTCGTTCCATTTAACGAACTTTGGCGTACTGGTGCCAATGGCTCCACGAAGGTAACTTTTAGCGAAGATGTGAAGGTTGGTGGCGTTGCGCTACCCAAAGGTACTTATGCCCTCTATACCACGCCCGGCCAAAAAGAGTGGAGCATCGTTTTTTACAAAAACACCAAGTTCGGTGGTGTTCCCGGGAAAGACTACCTGGAATCCGATGTGGCTGCCAAGTTTAATGTTCCGGTCGTTCCCCTGCGCGACATGGTGGAAACCTTCACCATTGGTCTTAGCAACCTGCGCAACAACGGTGCCGATCTGGACATCTGCTGGGAAATGACCAAGGTCGTAGTCCCCATTATGATGGATGTCGATACCAAAGTGCTGACGGATATCAAAAATCAGATGGCTGGCCCGTCCGGCGACACTTACTACAGTGCTGCCCGCTACTACTACGAGGAGAAAAAAGACCCCAAGCAAGCCCTGGAATGGGTGAACAAGGCACTCTCGATGAACGGCGAAAAATTCTGGATACTCCGCCTGAAAGCCAACATCTTGGCTGAAAGCAAGCAGTATAAGGATGCCATCATGACGGCCGAGCGCAGTACGGAACTGGCTAAGGCAGAAGGCAACAGCGACTATGTTCGGATGAACGACAAGTCTATCAGCGAGTGGAAGAAAATGTAAGGGGAACTATAAATGGTTTTATGACTCCCCGCTCCATAAAACCATTCTCCTGTAGAAAACCGTTTGCGTGGTTCGAAAGATGACCAGGAAGTCATTAGATAAACGCTCAGTTGTCCGCGACCACTCAAACCCAAATTGTAAGTGTTTTTAACGAGGGAGGAGCCATAGGCAGTTTGAAAAAAC
>JAYUXG010000464.1:0-8422 GCA_043753125.1 Saprospirales bacterium
GTGATGGTCCGTTTTTCCATGATAGTTGTTTTATCAAATAATGATCCGCAGCACGAAAAACAGCACGAACGCCAAGCCAAAACTGACGGGCAACGTGAGCAACCAAGCCAAAATAATATTCTTAATCGTGCCACGCTGTAGGTTTTTGATCCCCCCCTGAGCGACCATCGTCCCCGCAATGCCCGATGACAGCACGTGGGTCGTGCTGACCGGCAGACCCAAGCCAGTGCTGACCCCGATGGTGGCGGCGGCACAGAGCTCGGCACTGGCCCCTTGGGCGTAGGTCAGGTGTGATTTTCCGATCTTCTCGCCGATGGTGACCACGATGCGTTTCCAGCCGATCATGGTGCCGATGCCCAAGCAGATAGAGATCATAGCGATCATCCAGGTAGGGGCAAATTCGTAAGAGCTTTCCAGACGCTTTACTTCGCTGCGCACGGTTTTTTTAGTAGCCTTGTCGGCGATAACCCCTCCGGCAATAGCCCCTTTCAGTCCGCCATTCAATTTTTGGATACCCTTACGGAGTTCCAGCAGAGCGGTCTTGCTTTGTGGGTTTAGCGTATCTAAGGTAATGCCGAGATCGCGGGCTTCTTGCGCGAAGGCTTGTAACGTACCCGCATTCGGCGCGGTGGCCGCCTCTTGGAGCAAGGCCCGCTCTATATTGGCAGTAGCCTGTTTCAATTGGGCGGGGCTGACGCGGTTGTCCAACGCATATTGCGTGGGCAAAAACGCCATCATCACCACCAGCAACAGCCCCACCCCTTTTTGCCCATCATTGGAGCCGTGAAAGAAACTGACTAAGGTACACGTCAGCACTAATATGGCTCGAATCCAGAACGGTGGTGGTTTCTTGGGGTCCGGTTCTTTGAAGATACGCTTGTTTTTTACAAAAACGCGGAGCATATACATCAGTATAATGGCTAAACTAAATCCGAACAGCGGCGAGATAAGCAGGGAACTGCCGATTTCGCTGGCCTTGTTCCAATTTACTTTTGCCGACACGTGGACGGTGGAAAAAGCAAACCCGGCCCCCAACAAAGCACCAATGAGCGTGTGCGAACTGGAGCACGGAATGCCATAGTACCAAGTGCCAAGGTTCCACATAATGGCCGCAAACAATACGGCCAATACCAGCGAAATGGTTTCGCTAAGACTACTGGTCATCATCTCGTTGACCGGCATAAGCTTCACAATGCCCATCGCTACGGCTATGCCACCGTGCGAATCGCCACTGGAGCTGAAAAATCCGAGTATCCAAGCCATCACTACGCCCCCAAAAAACACGCCTAAGAAATTCATGATGCCCGACCACACTACCGCCACATTGGGGCGCAGGGTCTTGGTATAGATGACAGTTGCTACCGCGTTGGCCGTGTCGTGAAAGCCGTTGATCGCCTCGAACAGGCAAATGGCGACCAGGCTAATGACCAGCAAAATAGCGGCGGAAGTAGGCAAATCGGCAATAAAGGCAAAAGCCATGCAGCGTGGAAGGTTTGGTTTTCAAAAGAAAAACGGGGTAAAAATACGTGGAAGTCCCGTGGCCCGTGGAATAGCGGGTGAAGAAATGGTTAAGTTTTCGGTCCCCTCCAAACGCGATGCACCGTTAGGTTGCCCGCTACCATGTTGCCTTTCTAATTTACAGCCCTTCTTCCTCCATGATCGGCAAAATAACCTCCACGCGGGTGCCAGTGACCGTATTGCCACTTTGTTCCCCCAGATCGGTGATCAACACAAATTGTCCTTCTTGCTTGCGTTGCAACTGGTGCAACAGAGCCAATCGTTCGTGGGTAATGTCCATACCCCGAGAACGGTGCTTCTGAAAGGCCATTTGGTCGGACTGTTTGGCACGGCCCGCCAGATAACCCACGCCATCGTCTTCGATGGTACACAATAACGTGCCATCCGGGCCGCCCAAGCTAAGTTCGATACGTAATTTCCCTTTGAGTCGAGGGCGCAAACCATGCTCGACCGCATTTTCCACAAAGGGCTGCAAAATCATGGTGGGCAGGTAAATATCCAGCCGTTCGAGTTGCGGCGACACAATAATCTTATAGTCTAGTTGATCGCGGAACCGCAGCTTCCGATTAATGTCCAGGTAACGTTCCAAGAATTCAACCTCTTGCTCCAAAGGCACCACTTCCAGATCGGAGTATTCGAGGGTCTGGCGCATCATTTTAGCGAACTTGGCAATGTACGATTCCGCCTCGTTGTTGCGCCCGGAAGTGACCAGCCCTTGTATTGCGTTCAGCGCATTGAACATAAAATGCGGGTTCATCTGGGCACGGAGCGCGCGCAACTGTAGACTGGCGACGCGCAGCCGGGCCATTTGGGCATCCTGACGACTTCGCTCAATCAGGTGGCGGGCTTCTAATTCCTCGCGGTCGCGGTCGCGGAGCTGTTCGTAGTGTTCGGTGGTGAGCTGCGTGGCGCGGTGTTGGTAAAAGTAGGCCCGTTCGTGGCGACCGTCCTGGACAAATATCTGGGCTAAATTGAGACAAATTTGGCCCAAATGGTGAATGTCGCGGCCTTGCATCCCGTATTCGTAGGCCTTTTCCAGATGGTGTTGCCCCTGTTCGCGGTCGCCTTTGCGCAGCATAGCCCCCGCCCGCCAGCTTTCTATTTTAGACAAATTGGTGAAATCATCTTCGCTGTCCGGGTGTTCGTATTGGGCAGCAGCTTGGGCAAACAGCACGAAAGCCTCGTCCGGACGGTCGGCCAAAAAGGCCAGAATGCCCAGATTGCCCAAGGCGTGGGTTTTCACTTCTTCCTCCCCTTCCCCAGCAAACTGTAAGGCGCGCTCGAAATGCTCGCGGGCCTGCACTGCATTGTCCAAGGCGAGGGCAACGCGCCCGGTATGTAAAAAGTGCCAGGGCAGGCGTGGACGCAGGTGGTGTTCCTCCGCAATAGGCAGCACCCGCCGGAAGGCATCCAGGCTTTTTTCCTTGTCTCCCAGTCGCTCGTACAGAGTACCAAGGCCGCTCAAGACTAAGGTAAGCAGGTAAAAATCCTTGCGTTCGGCGGAAGCATCCAGCCCCATCAAGTCTTTTTCCGCTTCCTGAAAACAGGCCAATGCCTGGTTCAGGTTGCCCAGATGCAGGTGCAAAAACCCTTCGCGGCAGGTCACGTTGGCCCGCACCCTGGGCGGACTGTCCGGGTCGAGGTAGTGGTGTGCCCGGTCAAGACTTTCCTGGGCGGCACTCCAAGCGCGTTGATTCACCTGTACGGCACTGGCATCGGCCCACATTTCGGCCAGGGCAGGCGCATCGGCCAGGTTTTCCAGAATAGCGATGGTTTGGCGGGCATGGGTCAGGGCCGGCTCCCAGCGTTGCCACTGGTTCTCCAGAAAGGATGCACCGCGATGATAGGCTAGTCGGATGTCGAAGGGCAGACCGGGGTGCATAGCCGCCGCCAGTTCGCCGAGCACGGCCCGCGCCTGCTCGAAGTCGGTGAAAATACTGCGCTGTAGGTGCGCGCACAGCCGACGCAGATAGGCCGGACTGGGCGGCGCAATACTCGCATTTTTGACGCTGGGCATGACGCGATTGGATGTTTGTCTTTGGAAAAACGATTTTCCGACCCGATATTCGGGCTTCCAAGTATTTTAGCGTCGGCAGGAACGATTAAAGGTGCAACAAAGGAACAAAAATTTGGCCAATCGCCCTACTTATTGCTTGCCGCTAGCGCAAAGTAGCCCAGACCCAAAAAAGATATAATGGGTGAAAAAGCAAACATTTAAACCAGTTAAACTGCTTAAAACATTCCAAACCAGTCATCCATCGAAGCCATGCACGCCCTTTTGCATTTTGAGCCTAAGCAGCATCCCTTGCTGTCGCCAAAAAAATTTCGCAGTCGCCTGTTGACCAACTTACTGGCCGGGCTGCTCATCCTGGCTTTTTTTCTCGGCATTGGTGTGCTGGGCTACCATGCCACCTGCGGCTTTTCGTGGCTGGACAGCCTGCTTAATGCTTCGATGATCTTGTCAGGCATGGGGCCAACCAATATCATCCCAACGGATGCTGGCAAGTGGTTCGCTTCTTGCTACGCCTTGGTAAGTGGTGTGGTGTTCATCAGCACCATCGGCATCGTGCTGGCCCCGGTGGTGCATCGCGTGTTTCATCGGTTTCATTTGGCGGAAGCGCGGGATTAAGGGCCTTAAAAAAAGAGATGAGTCATTCCGAACCCTCGGCCAATGACTCATCTCTTTAAAAAACCTTAAAAACGCTTAAAATCAAGCATCCATCTTTTTCACCGGCTCGCCTGGCTCCGTCATTGACGGCTTGGGCAACGTTTCGCCGATCGGCTCCACAGGCGGCTCCTCAACGTCTTTGACCGGCTCGTCCCTTGGCTCATCCACTTCCGTCACCGGATGGTTGGAGGGCGCATTGGCCGGATAGGTCGGCTCTGACGTAGGCTCTTGGACAGGAGTACCCGTGGATTCATTACCGGGTGTTTCATCGCCGGGCGGTTCTTCCATAATATCTTCTTTTACGGCATCGGCCTGTTGACTGATGGCTACATCCAGGTTTGGTTCGTTATCCTGCGGTTCGCTGACTTTCTCCTTGAATTCGTCGTAGGCACCGGACACTACTGCGCTGGCTTTGGCATAAACATCGGCCGCGCGGTCCTCGGCGGCATCCAATGCTTCGCCAGCCCGATCGGCCAGTACGCTGGCTACGGCCCTGGTGGTGTCCAGTGCACCGACCGTATTATCTCTGGCCACATCATAAGCATCCGCCGCTTTGTCCTTGGCTACCTCGTAGGCATCGCCCGCTCTATCGGCCATTACGCTGGCCATTGCCTTGGCATCATCAAAGGCATCACCTGCTCTTTCTTTGGCGGCTTCGTACACGTCATCCGCTCTGTCGGCCACTACGCTGGCCACGGCCTTGGTCGTGTCGAGTGCGTCGCCCGCTTTATCCTTGGCTACCGCAAACGCCTCTCCGGCCTTGTCGGCCACTACGCTGGCTACGGCTCTGGCATTGTCCAGGGCATCCATCAACAGGTCGCCGATAGTGCTGCCCATTGATTCGAGCATACTTTCTTCCTGTTCAGGAGCAGCTGGTTTCGACCGGATGCTGGCGGCGATTTCCGATTTGGCCGCTTCCTTGGCGGCAGCAAATTGCTGCTTCTCCACCTCTTTTTCGGCTCGTTTGGTCTCCTTGACCTTGGCACTGGTGGCCTGTCGTTCTACATCGGCACGGGTGGCATTCATTTCGGCTATTTTCTCGCGCTTGGAGTTCAGCCGCTCTTCGATCATCTTGATTTTGGCCAGCCGGATCTGAGATTCCAATTGTCCCTCACTCGTATTGACTTTTTTGCGTTGAAAGACCAAGTCTTCTTCGTCGCGGCGGACACTATCCTCCATACGGCGCATGGCATCGAGCAGGCCGCCGAGCCGCCGGTCGTGACGTTCCACCACCGAACCCTCGTTGGCCGTAGGGCCGAATTTGCGCTCCTTGGCCTTTTTGAACGCGCCGTCGAGCCGATCCCAGAGCTTGTTGCGGTGTTCATTGCTCATGCGAGCATCGCGGTAGCGGCGTTGCATTTGCTTGAGCTCATCGAACACGCTGTTGAGCTTGGAGCCACCAGCCTCAATGCGGGCCTCGATGTCGTCCAAGGATTTGTTGAATTCGTTATACACGCCCGCTGAGGCAGAATTGAGCTCGTTTTGCACCTGGGCGCGCATCTTTTTCAGCTCGTCGAACAGGACGTTGATGTTGTCGCGCAGCTGGTCGGCGTGTTCGCGGAAAAGGTTGCGCTCGCGTGATTGGTTTTGCACCTTGTCCCAAAATGCGCGCAGGCTATCCCACAATTTGCCATCGTAAGTGGACAGAGCGTGTACTTTTTCCTTGAATTCGGCCAATTCCTGCTCGTAGGCCATGTGCAGCTTGGAAGAAAGCACCGCGAAGTGCCACTCGGTCTGCGCACGTTGAATGAGGTCGCCGCGCTCCAACTTCAGGTCGTCGGGCAAGAGGTTCTCCGTCACGCTGAGTTCGCGTTCGAGAGTGGTGTACCCTTCCGGGAAGGCAACTTCCTTGCCGTTGCGCCAGTCTTGCATCATCGAGTTAACGAACTCTTCGGTGGCAATGGCTTCCGGGAAGGTGTAGAGCAGCACTTTGTTGGCGTCGGCTTGGAGCTCCAGTGCGATCAGGACTTTTTCGTTGTCGGCGTTGGTTCCCCAAGCAGCTATCTTATTCTTCATTGCGTACGGTTACTGGATATGGAAAAATTCTAAACCTTTTCAAAGGCAGTGCAAACCTATGCCGTTAACATGGATTTTTCGGCTTTTGCCTCCAAAATTCCTTTCTCAAGTAAATATTCGGCAATCTGCACGGCGTTGGTGGCCGCGCCCTTGCGCAAATTGTCGGAAACGACCCACATATTGAGCGTTTTGGGCTGGGTTTCGTCGCGGCGGAGACGACCGACGAACACATCGTCCTTGTCGTGGGCCATCAGTGGCATGGGATACTCCTGGGCAGCTATGTTGTCTACCACTACCACGCCCGGTGCTTGCTCCAACAGCGCACGCACGTCGGCCAGATCAAACTCGTGCTCAAACTCCACGTTCACCGCTTCGGAGTGACCACCGATCACCGGCACCCGTACGGTGGTGGCCGTCACCCGGATGCTGTCGTCGCCCATGATCTTGCGGGTTTCGTTCACCATTTTCATCTCTTCTTTGGTGTAGCCGTTCTCGGTGAACACATCGATCTGGGGGATCAAATTGAGATCGATAGGATGCGCGTAGGCGCGTTCGCCCGTCTTACCCGCCCGCTCGTTCATCAATTGTTCCACCGCTTTTATGCCGGTGCCAGTGACCGATTGGTAAGTGCTGACCACGATGCGCCGGATTTGGTAGCGATCATGTAAAGGCTTGAGGGCTACTACCATCTGGATGGTAGAGCAATTGGGATTGGCGATGATTTTATCTTCGCTGGTCAGCACATGGGCATTTACTTCCGGCACCACCAGAGGCTTAGTAGGGTCCATGCGCCAGGCACTGCTGTTGTCGATGACCACGGTGCCGACCTCAGCAAAATGCGGTGCCCACTCTTTGGATACGCTGCCTCCGGCGGAAAAGATGGCCACGTCGGGCCGTTCCGCAATAGCGTCGGCCATGCTGACGATGGGGTACGATTCACCCCGAAACTGAATCAGCTTGCCGACCGACCGCGCGGAAGCGACGGGTAAGAGCTCACTGACGGGGAAATTGCGCTCTTCGAGCACCTGGAGCATTTTTGAGCCGACCAAGCCGGTGGCGCCCACGACTGCTACTTTCATTTTTATGCTGCGTAAATAGATGAAGGAGTAATTGTGCCGTTTTGGGCGGGCAAAGATAGGAGAAAATTAAAAATAGGCAAACGATTTTCCATCGTAACGGCCCACCCCTTGCTCCGTCCCGAACCAAATGTCTCCATTCTTATCTTCTAAAATACCAAAGATTTGTCCCGCTCTCTTTGTAACTTGGGTAAAGCCTGCTTGCCCGGAAGACAGCGCATTCCCATCATAACGGTACAGAGCCATATTATGAGTCCCACCACCACTAATCCAAATGTTTCCTTTTGTATCCTCGAGAATATGGCCAGCAGCATTCGTTGCAAACTTAGTAAAGGACTTTCCATCGTAGTGGCAAAGTGGGTCGTCACCGCCGAACCAAAGGTTTCCGTTTTTATCTTCTATAATAGTATTAACACCATTATCTGCCAGACCTTCTTTCGTGGTAAAATTGCGAAAGGATTCTCCATTGTAACGGCTCACACCCCTTCTGGTACCAAACCAAATGTTGCCGCTTTTATCTGCTGCAATGCAAAGAACCCTATCTTCAGCGAGGCCATCTTGCGTGGTGAAATTGCGAAAGGATTTCCCATCATACCGGTACACGCCTGCGCCAATAGTACCAAACCAAAGGTTTCCAGCCTCCTCTTCAAAAACAGAAAAAACATGAAAACGTCGCAGACCCTCTTTGTTGGTAAAATTGGTAAAGGATTTGCCATCGTAGCGAATAATTCCCTCCCAAGAGGCAAACCAAAGGTTTCCGTTTTTATCCTGTAGCATATTGCGCGTGATATTGCGGGGACCGTAGGAAGTAGTGATGGCTTTGCTTTCCATGAAAGTAGGATCGCTATCCGGCGTACTCATTGTTGGTTGCTGGGCAGGGGGTGTTTTTGACTCGCTCACGCTGGCTTTTGGCAGGTCGGGTGTGCTTTGTCCTGTGCAGGAAGCGATTAAAACAAACAACAAGAACAAGGAGTAGCTTGGTAGGTATTTTTTCATATTTTTTAGTTTCCGCTTGGTACTTTGATATAGTTGCGCTTGGTGATCATACCATAGCCGTCAGGGTAAGCGAATAAATGTTGATATTTCGGGCAAAAATAGCGATTTATGACCTTGGACACGACGTTAGTTGACCCTATAATAGGCA
>JAYUXG010000465.1:0-3444 GCA_043753125.1 Saprospirales bacterium
GGATTCATTTTTTCCAGTGATACAACATAATCACTGTCTCCTCTCTGGTGCGGGAGGCGGGACTCGAACCCGCACAACCGTGAAGTTATTGGTGTTTGAGACCAACGCGTCTACCATTCCGCCACTCCCGCAAACCGAACGCCTTTTAAGCGGGGGCAAACTTAGACAGATTTTCACGAATACGCAACAAATACCTTTTTTTCAAAAAAAAGTCGCGCACCCGCAGCAACTGTTCTTCAGTTCCATCGGCTTCCGTCCAGGCTTCGAGCAGGGGACGGATGCCGGTTTCCAGGTCCTGTTCCAAGCCTTCCAGTGTCCGCAAAGTGGCTGCGTAGCGATCGGCATCGAAATCAAATTCCAGCTCCATGAGCGCCTCGTTGATGTCCATCATCTCCATCAAAAACTCCTGCGGCAGCGGCGGCTGTGCCGTCTCGTCACCTAATAAACCCTTGATTTCCAGCACGTAGCGTATTCGGCGATCGGGGTCGGACAGGGTTTTCCAAGCCTGGTTGTTTATGGTGGACAGCTCTAGCATCCGCTCTTGATCGGCGGCACTGGACAGGGTGTGAAAATCAGGGTGATATTGCCGGCTGTTTTGATAGAACTGGCGTTGCAAGGCCCCTTGGTCCATTTGAAAAGAAACGGGCAGGCCAAAGAATTCGAAGTAATTCATGGTAAAGGGGTGGAGAAAGTTCAAAAAAGGTTGAGAAAACCTCGGAGAACATCCAGAAGTCAACCCAAGTGGTAAAACCAGCCTCCCTAAACTGATGTCCAGAGTCAATGAAACCGTCAACTAATCAATCAATAACCTACTTAAACCAGCTCCGCCAGACGTCCAATCCATTGGTATACAGCATGAGGCCGATCAGCAGGAAGAAACCAAAAGTGACGGCGCGCTCCATGAACTGGTCGCTGACCCGGCGGCGGGTAACTACTTCCCATAACAAAAACATCACATAGCCCCCATCCAGGGCAGGAATGGGCAGCAGGTTGATAAAGGCCAGCATAATGCTCAACGAGGCGGTCATGCGCCAGAAAGTCTCCCATTCGCCCCATTCGGAGGGGAAGAGCTTCCCGATACTGATAAAACCACCTAAGTTTTCGGAGGCCTTGATTTTGCCCTTGAACATCTGGCCAAAGGCCTTCACCTGATCGCCCAAAAATTCCGTAGCGGCATCCCAACCGGCGGGCAGTGCCCCAGCCAAGCCGATCTTTTCGTGCTTCATTTGCAGGAAAGCAAGCAACTCGCGACGCACCCCGATGGTGCCGCTTTCGGTGAGGGTAAGGGGGGCCGACAACGTATCCTGCCCACGCAACACCTTCATGGTCACTGCTTTGCCTTTGTTTCGATTGGCCAACACCTGAAATTCGTCAAAAAAAGCAATTGGCTGGTCATCCAAGCCGACGATGCGGTCACCGGGTTGTAGTTTGGCCTTTTCTGCCGGGCTACCAGCCTGTACCTCGCCCACCTGAAAAGGGATGCGCGGCTGCATCAGCTGTTTCTTCTGCACTTCGCTGCTGGCCAGCACTGAGCCGAAATTGGCGGGCAACTCGATGGCTTGTGGTTGTCCGTCCCGCAGCACGGTGGCGGTAGTAGCACCGTTGAGCACGATCTCCTTGACGAACGCGCCGATGTCCAAGCGGTCGAGCGGTCGATTGCCAACTTGGGTCAAAACATCGCCGTGCCGGAAACCCTCCCGAATGAGCACGGAGTCCATTTGGATACCGTTTTTTAGGTCGGCATTAGCCACGTAGGGATCGCCCCAAGCGACCTTGACCAAACCAAAAATAAGAATGCCGAGCAGGAAATTGACGGTGACTCCACCAATCATAATTATAAGGCGTTGCCAGGCGGGCTTGGAGCGAAACTCCCAGGGCTTGGGTGGCTCTTTCATCTGCTCTTTGTCCATACTCTCATCGACCATGCCGGATATTTTCACGTAACCACCGAGCGGCAGCCACCCCAGGCCGTATTCCGTATCGCCACGCTTTATTTTAAACAGGCTATTGAACGGCGGGGCATCGAAGAAAAGGTAGAATTTTTCCACGCGGGTCTTGAACCAACGCGCGGCAAAAAAGTGTCCCATTTCGTGCAGAACGATGAGCAAGGACAAACTCATTAAAAGGTAGGCTATTCTGATGGCAATTTCCATGTGCGGAATTGAGTGAAATGGAGCGTAGCGACATCCCGATTTTTACCGGGAAGACAATGGGCAATTGGCAAACAAAGGGCAAAAGACGATATAAACAAACGGGAGCTTCCGAAGTTTGCGCAAAACTACGGAAGCCCGCGAATAATAGGCAGAGAGCAATGAGCAACAGAGTGAAAGGCAACTCAAAAAAGTGCCTTTTTTCATTGCTTACTGCCCTTTTGTCAATTGCCTTTTTACTCGTCAGAAACCTATTTCGCGGTAGAGTTGGCCGTTGGCAGGGTCTATTTTGCCCATGATCTGGATCACGCGGTCTTTCTGTGGCTTGGCCCCGACCTTCCACATTTCCACCAGCTCGTTCTTTTTGGCGTTGGCGAACATCTGGACGATCATCGAATTGAAGTAGGCAATATTTACCTTGTCCACCTCTTCGAGGGCCTGTAGCACCGCCACTTTCCCTTGGTCAATATTAGCGGAAAAACTATCCAGGCCCTTGCGGTAATAGGTGTACATGGCTGCCCGATAAGGCTTTACGCGCGGGTTGAGCAGGTTTTCGATCAACCAGTAGCGGTTGCGGTTTTTGCCACCATCTCCCGGACGCCAGCCGATCGCGGCGTTGCCGCTCTGGGTGTTGGTTACGATCTGTTGGGCGGTCAGGTAATACGGCTCTCCCCCATACGGCGAAAACGAATCGTAGTCCATGCCCAGGATAATATAAACGTAATAGGCCAAGATGGCCGGCAGGTTTTGGTTGTCGGCGGCGTCGAGCAAAAATTCGACGGGCTGATCCTGTTGGTAGCTGAATACGCAGTCCTTATCCAAGTGCGAAATCAGTGGGCTTTTGAAGTCGCTGCCGTACACCGGGCGCACAGCCTGCACAGCCAGCTCGGCCTTGTAGCTGTTATTGCCATACTCATCGGAGAGAGTAAAGATGAAATTGCACTTGATGCGTTCATCCGGCTCGAATCGGTCTTGCGTCCATTTCGTGTTATTCAAAAAATCGCGCAACGCCACTTCCAGTTGATCGAACACCTTGCGGTCGGTTTGCTGGAGCTTGGGGGTGCTGATGCGGACGGTAGCTTCTATTTCGCCCCCGCCTTGAGCACGGAGGGCAAAGGTGCAGGCTAAGAGCAGGATAATGGGAATGATTCGTTTGAACATGGGTAGAAAAAATAATTTGAGTGAACCATGACGCGCTACACCATTTTTGGGTTGGCCAGGCGGGCTATTTCCGCGACAATATCTTGCGCAGCCTCGATTTTGGTCTGGAGTTCAAACGCCGTCTGGAGACCAT
>JAYUXG010000466.1:0-19400 GCA_043753125.1 Saprospirales bacterium
CAGGGGATGCTGCTCCGCTTCTTTAGTGCGATGATCCGGCCCCGACGCATCTTGGAGATCGGCACGTTCACGGGCTACTCGACCATTTGCCTGGCCGACGGGCTGCCCGCCGATGGCCTTTTGTATACTATCGAAGCCAATGACGAACTCGGTTGGCTCATCCGCGAGTACCTCCAGAAGGCAGGCGTGGCCGAAAAAGTTCATTTACACCTCGGGGATGCGACGTCGATCATCCCAACCCTGGCGGAAACCTTTGATCTGGTGTTTATAGATGCGGGCAAACTGGACTACGCTCGGCACTATGCGCTGGCAATGGACAAGTTGCGCCTCGGCGGTTTCCTGCTGGCCGACAATGTGCTATGGGATGGAAAAGTGGCGCACGGCGACAGGCAGGACGCCACGGCACAGGTACTGCGCGACTTTAACTTGATGGTGATGCGGGACGTGCGGGTAGAAAATATTCTGTTGCCAGTGCGCGATGGGGTAATGGTGGTGCGAAAAGTCAGTTAAGAGGCGGTTTTTGAAAAACTTCCCCTGTTGCACCGCCGACAATCTTCATATCTCCATAGGCGAGATAGAGATCCAATGGAGCGGTAACTACTGGTAGCATCTCGCTTTCCACTACATTCCGCTACTTTTGCTCCATGGCAAAAAAACTTTTCCTCCTCGACGGCCACGCCCTCATCTACCGCGCCCATTTTTCCTTCATTGGACGTCCCCTTATGAATTCCAAAGGCTGGAACGTGTCGGCCATCCAAGGCTTTATCCGCACTTTGTGGGACATGATGCAGCACGCAGGTCCTACCCATATCGCGGTGGTCTTCGACCCCAACACCACCACTTTCCGCCACGAGAAGTACGAGCCGTACAAGGCTAACCGCGAAGCCCAGCCCGATGACATTGCTATGGCCATCCCGTGGGTAAAGCGCATCTGCAAGGCCATGCGCATTCCGGTCTGCTGCGTAGACAACTACGAGGCCGACGACGTAATCGGTACCATCGCCAAGCAGGCAGCACAAGAAGATTTCGAGGTGTTTATGGTCACGCCCGACAAGGATTTTGGCCAATTGGTGGATGACCGTATTAAACTTTACAAGCCCGGCCGCCAAGGCAACGACGTGGAAATATGGGGCGTAAAGGAGGTCTGCGAACGCTGGGGCATCCGGCGCGTAGAACAAGTGATTGATATGTTGGCCCTCATGGGTGACGCCGTGGACAACATCCCCGGTTTGCCCGGCATCGGCGAAAAGACCGCCACCAAACTCCTAGAGGAATACGATACCGTGGAAAATCTGCTCGCCAATGTGGATAAGCTGAAAGGGAAGCAACAGGACATCGTCAGAACCCATGGTGATAAAGCGATCATGTCCAAATGGCTAGCCACCATTGATATCAACGCGCCTATTCATTTTAAGGATGAGAACTATGAAATCGAACCGTTTGATCGGGAGGCCTTGATCGAAATATTCAAAGAACTGGAATTCAGGAGTTTGGCAGAGGCTATTTTGCGACATCCGCTGGCAAGCCCGCCCGCTCCGCCCGTGCGCGAGGGGCTGGCCTCAAGCAAGCCTGCCTCTACCGGCGGCACCCAAGGCAGCTTGTTTGGCGACCACCCTGACACCCCTCCCTACGGGGGAGGGGCCGGGGGTGGGGTCGAGGGAAGGGCTCCGGCCATCAAGATGGGGAGCCAGAACATCAGCACTGCCAAGCATACCTACTATCTCGCCGATACGCCCGAAAGCCGCGCCGACCTCATTGCCCAGCTGCAAGAAGCCGGAGCGTTCTGCTACGATTCGGAGACTACCGCGCTGGACGCGACCCAGGCCGATCTGGTCGGATTTTCCTTTGCCATAAAAGCCCACGAAGCGTGGTATGTTCCCATCCCCGCCGACCGGGCCGACGCGCAGCAAATCGTGGAGGAATTCCGTCCGCTTTTTGAAAATGAACAGCTGGAAAAAATCGGGCAGAACCTGAAATACGATGCTATCGTGCTGAAGAGCTACGGGGTAGAGGTGCGCGGGCCGTTGTTTGACACTATGCTGGCCCACTACCTGCTGGAACCGGAGAACCGTCGCCACGGCATGGACTATATGGCGGAAACCATGCTGGATTACACGCCCGTCAAGATCGAAGACCTTATTGGCAAAAAAGGAGCAGCCCAAGGCAATATGCGCGATGTGCCGATGGACGCCATTAAAGAATATGCCGCCGAGGATGCCGACATTACCCTACAACTACACGACCTGCTGGCCCCAAAGATCGAAGCGGGTGGCGAAAATCTAGTCAAACTTTTCCGCGAAATAGAAACGCCGCTGGTGTCCGTTTTGGCGGCCATCGAACACGCCGGGGTGCGCATTGACCCCGATTTTTTGAAGGAATATTCTGTCGAACTGGGCAGTATTATTGTTGATCTGGAAAAGGATATCATGGAAAAAGCGGGCTTTCAATTCCATGTTGGTAGCCCCAAGCAAGTCGGCGAGGCCCTGTTTGATCGGCTGAAAATACCCTACCCCGGCAAGAAAATGAAGAGCGGCCAATACTCCACTGACGAGGAAATGCTGTCTTCGCTCGCTGGCTATCCCATCGCCGCCGACATCCTGCAGCATCGCGGACTAATGAAGCTCAAGAACACCTACATCGACGCGCTGCCGCTGTTGGTCAATCCGCGCACGGGCCGGGTGCATTCGTCGTTCAATCAGGCCGTGGCCAGCACCGGACGGTTGAGCAGCCAGAACCCCAACCTACAGAACATTCCCGTTCGCACCGCCGAAGGCCGCCGCATCCGTGAGGCCTTTATCCCCCGCGATGCCGACCACCTCATCCTCTCTGCCGACTACTCCCAAATCGAACTGCGCCTGATTGCCGACATCGCCAAAGAAGAGGCCATGCTGGACGCTTTCCAAAAAGGCCTCGACATCCACCTGTCCACCGCATCCCGCGTGTACGGTGTGCCGCTGGAGCAGGTAAAACCGGAACAGCGTCGCGCCGCCAAGACGATCAACTTTGCCATTCTGTACGGCGCCGGGGCAACTACCGTGGGCGCGCAACTGGGCATTAAACGTACCGAAGCCAAAGAGTTGATCGACAACTACTTCCAACAATATCCCGGTCTGAAAAGCTACATGACCGGCACTGTGCAGATGGCCCGCGAAAAGGGTTATGTGGAGACGCTGCTGGGTCGGCGCAGCTATTACCGCAACATCAACGGCGGTGGACTGGAGCGGGCCAAGGCCGAACTGGCCGCTATGAATGCCCCCATACAGGGTACGGCCGCCGACATGATCAAGATTGCGATGGTGAATATTCATCGGGAAATGGAGGCACAAAAACTACAATCGAACATGATTTTGCAGGTACACGACGAATTGGTGTTCGATGCGCGCAAGGACGAACTGGAGCAGCTGAAAGCCATTATTTTTGACAAGATGACCACCGCTATTCCGGGGCTGCGAGTGCCGATCCTGGTGGAGATGGGAGTGGGGGAGAATTGGTTGGAGGCGCACTAGTGGATTTTTCGGCTTTTTTGCCTTACTTTTGAAGAAAATTAAAACCATGCCGACAATTGAAATCAAAAAGGGCGTAAAAGTAGGATTTGACGATTTGCTCAACAGCGTTTCCACCTTGGAAACTCAAATCCTCCATGATCTTATTAATCGGCTCAACCAAATTTTATCAAGCCGCCAACCCAACGAAAAACCAAATCAGGAGGCAGATTTATTAAAACAAATTAAGGAAATCATCCCGGCCTCCGTGTTGCGTCGTTATCGACAACTACATATCAAGCAACAAAACGACACTATAACCGCCAAAGAGCAGGAGGAAATCTGTATACTGACCGATTATATGGAAGAAAAAAGCGCGGAACGGGTAGTACTACTGGCATTGTTGGCCGATTTACGTAATGTACCTCTAACCGATTTGGCCAAGCAGCTTCGCCTCCAAAATTTCCATGCTTAAACGGCGCAAATTCTCCCAGAGTGAGCGCGATTTTGTAGGTCAACGCGGGCAGCACTTTCTTCGCCACCGTGTCCACGGCCAAAAACACGTCCAAGCCCTGCGACAAACCCATAGAGCCACCCGTGACCTCGTAGGAAGAAATATGCACCTCGACCAGATTTTTGCTCAAGGCAAAAGCCGTGGTCCTAGTATCGAATTCTTCTCTCCTTGGCCAACCTAATATACAGCAGGCTCACCTCGGCCTGCACCTCAGCACTTTCCGCCATGTTCTCGATGGCTTCCTCGGTCAGCTTGCGGTTGGGCACAATAATCCGCTTACCCTGCGGGGTAACGAGGATGGTGCTGAATATTTGGATTTCCATCACCTTGCCCGACTTGTCCTGCACCGTCAAATAGTCGCCGACCCGGAACGGGCTAAATAGCACCCCAGAGGCGAAATTGCCCAAGCTGCCTTGCAAAGCCAACCCGATGGCAAAGGCATGGACTGAAAAAACGGTGATGAAAGAGGTGGTCTGTAGGCCAATGGTGTCCGCCACGACCAGCAACAGGGCTACTTTTAAAGCCACATCGATCAGCGAAGTGAAAAACGGGCGCAGGCTGGGATCAATATGGCGGCGACCCAAAAAACCATCCAAGGCACGGACCAATCGCCGGGCGACCCACAAGCCAGCCACCAGAATCGCGGCGGCCATCAAAATCCTGATGCCGTACACCAAGGCGAAATCTTGAATCCTTATCAAGGTACGTTTTTGTTTCCACAGACGTTTTTTTGCGTTGAAAAAGGCGATTTATCGGCTCTTTGCCGAAAACGCCGCAATTTTGACAATTCCTCCGAATTGAATCCCCAAATTTGCACTTTCTGTCGCTCCAAATACACCTTCTCTTTCACCCTCACTTATGTACTTGATGAAAAGCCTCCTCCCAACCCTCGTGGTTGTCTTTGCACTGTGGTCTGCCTGCACCCCCAAAACGGGTAAAACCATTGCCTCTACCCCGCAAACTACCCCGGAACCGGCCTGGGATACGTTGCGCAAGCCCACCATGACCGATGAAGAAGCGGAAGTGCCGGAAGAATACAGTCTGGGAGAAATAGAGGTGCGCCCCACCGATCCGGTTCGGTTGGATACGCTGCCGCCCTACAACGCTTCGCACACTTTCGAGCATGATCTGCTCCATACCAAAATCGAGATTTCGTTTGATTGGGCGAAAAAACGGGCCAATGGCAAGGCCACGTTGACCCTCCGTCCCTGGTTCTATGCGACTGATAAAGTAACGCTGGATGCCAAAAACTTTGACATCAAATCCGTGACCTTCGATGGCAAAACCGAACCCTTGAAATTTGACTACGACAGCATGGTGCTGGTCGTGCATTTGGGTAAAAAATACACCCGCACCGAAGAGTTCAAAATCGCCATCACCTACGTAGCCAAGCCTGACGAGCGTGCGAGCATTGGCGGCAGTGCGGCCATCACGCAGGACAAAGGGCTCTACTTCATTAATGCCGATGGGGCCGATGCTACCAAACCAAAGCAAATCTGGACCCAAGGGGAGACGGAAAGCAACTCTTTTTGGTTTCCGACGGTGGACAAGCCGAACGAGCGTTGCACCCAGGAGATGTACATCACCGTGGAAAATAAATATAAGACCTTATCCAACGGACTATTAGTCTCGTCCAAAAAGAACACCGACGGCACCCGCACGGACTATTGGAAAATGGATAAGCCCCACGCGCCCTACCTGTTCATGATGTCCATTGGAGAGTATGCAGTGGTGCGCGACAAATGGCGCGGCATTGATGTGGACTATTACGTGGAACCAAAATACGAGCAGTACGCCCGCGACATCTATCCCTACACCACTGAGATGCTGGAATTTTTCAGCACCAAACTGGGCTACACCTATCCGTGGTCCAAATTCTCGCAGGTGGTGGTGCGCGACTACGTGAGCGGGGCCATGGAAAACACTACGGCTGTCATCTTCGGGGAATTCATGCAAAAAACCAAACGCGAACTATTGGACGACCACCTAACCAATGAAGGCGTGGTAGCCCACGAAATGTTTCACCAGTGGTTTGGCGATATGGTGACCACCGAAAGCTGGTCGAACTTGACCCTCAACGAGGGGTTCGCCAACTACTCCGAGTACCTCTGGCTGGAACATAAGCATGGCCGCGACCTGGCTGACTACCACGGGTTGGAAGAGCAGCAGGGCTATATTTTTTCCGCAGCGGGCGGTGGCCACCCATTGATCCATTTTGGCTACGCCAACCGGGAGGATATGTTCGATGCACACTCTTACAACAAGGGTGGAGCCATCTTGCATATGCTGCGCAACTACGTGGGCGACGAAGCATTTTTCACAGCTTTGCAACGCTATTTGAAGAAAAATGAATACACAGAAGTGGAGGCCCATGAACTTCGCCTCGCCTTTGAGGACGTGACTGGTGAAGACCTGAACTGGTTTTGGAACCAGTGGTTTTTCGCGCCCGGCCACCCCATGCTCGACATCAAATATGGCTGGGATGAGGCTGCCAAAAAGGCGAGTGTCACCATTGCCCAAAGCCAAGATAACGCAGGCGTCCCCCAGGTTTTTGACCTGCCGATGGCAGTGGATGTCTATGACGCCAACGGCAAGGCAACCCGCCACGACATCCGTTTGACCAAACGCGAACAGGCCTTCACTTTCGACACGCCATCCAAGCCCGCCTTGATCAACGTGGATGCCGACAAAGCCTTGCTCAGCGTAAAAACGGACAACCACACGCCCCAGGAATTTGCCTTTATGTACCGCCACGCACCGCTGTTCCGCGACCGCCAAGAAGCACTCGAAGGGCTGAAAAGCGATTCGGTGCTGGCCAAAACAGTATTCGCCGAAGCCCTGAACGATAAGTTCTGGAGCTTGCGCATGGCCGCAATGGATAATCCCAACTTAAAAGATGCCAACTTTTTGATGGCTATCGCCAAAATGGCTGAAAAGGACCTCCATCCTTCCGTGCGGGCCGCCGCCATGACCCTGCTGGGGGAGACCAGCGACAAAAAATATGTGCCAATCCTCCAAAAAGGGTTGGAATCAACGCAGCCTTATAGTGTGGTGGGGTCCGCCTTGGGTGCGCTCACCAAACTGGACCCCGATGCCGCCGTCGCCGCTTCCAAAATTTTGCAAAACGATGATAGTGATGCCATTATCGCTACATTGGCCGAATTGTACAGCATCAAGCCGGAGCGCGGCAACTTGGCTTTCTACGAGCAAAAAGTGGACAAAATAGACTTTATGCCTTCTTTTTCGTTTTTTGACCACTACCAAAAATTCCTGATTGGCTTGGGCGACCCTACCGTTATGGATGCGGGCGTCGAAAAGATGAAGTCCATTTCGCTAAATATGCAGACCAGCCAATGGCGACGCTTTGCGGCCACTAAGGCCATTGCCGACCTGCGCAACGATCTGCGCGAGAAGGGCAACACGGCCAAGGCAGATGCCCTGCAAAGCATTCTGGAAGCCATCAAGGCCAAGGAGACCGATGCCACTCTGAAGTTGTACTACGATATGTTTTGAGCTTGTGCAACGGCCGTTTCAGAAAAAATTAAATGTGCCGGGACGGTCGTTGCACACTCGTTTTTCCGTACTCAAGTAAGCCATTTAAGTTATCTTTGCAAAAATGACTCAGATTCTTAGCCATTTAATGGGTTCATTATTAGCACATTAAAAAACCAGCACAGTAAAAATTATGCGACCTGAAGAAATCACCGATCAAGATATACAGGCCTTTGTTCAGGCCGGGCTGCGCGAGGACATACGGGAAGGCGACCATACTTCCTTGGCGACCATTCCGGCAGAAAAACGCAATCGGGCCGTATTAAAAGTAAAGGACTATGGCGTACTGGCAGGGGTGGAACTGGCCCAACACATCATCCGCTACCTTGATCCCGAAGCGACGATCAAGTTGAATAAGAAGGACGGCGACGACGTGATGTTTGGGGATGTAGCCTTCGAAGTAGAAGGGCATACCCGTGCTTTGCTGCAAGTGGAGCGTTTGTTGCTCAACTCTATGCAGCGGATGAGCGGCATCGCCACGTTGGCCAGCCGCTTCGCCTTTGAGGTAGCCGATCTGCCCGTCAAAGTACTCGACACCCGTAAGACCACTCCGCTTATCCGTTTTCTGGAAAAATGGGCCGTCCGCATTGGCGGCTGTGAGAACTACCGTTGGGGGTTGTACG
This sequence comes from Saprospirales bacterium, assembly GCA_043753125.1. Taxonomy (GTDB): domain Bacteria; phylum Bacteroidota; class Bacteroidia; order Chitinophagales; family Saprospiraceae; genus M3007. The sequence continues at coordinate 8,172 of JAYUXG010000466.1, forward strand.
ATTGGATGATGATCAAGGACAACCATGTGGATGCTGCCGGAAGCATCCGTGCAGCCATCGAACGGGCGCACCAGTACCAGCAGATCAAGAACTTGGACCTCAGCATCACCGTCGAGGTGCGCAACCTTTTGGAAGTAGAGGAGGTGCTGGAGACCGGCGGCATTAGTCGCATTATGTTCGACAACTTTGAGATCGCTATCCTCCGTGAAGCGGTTGCCCTGGTTGCGGGCCGTTTCGAGACCGAAGCTTCGGGCGGTATTACGCTGTACAACGTCCGTCGCTTTGCGCAAACGGGGGTCAACTACGTTTCCACTGGGGCACTGACCCACTCTGCCCAGCCCCTTGATCTGAGCTTGAAAATCGTGCGGGAAGGGTAAGAGGCTGTTTTAAACCGTTTTGACCCCTGCGTCATACTTGCGGTGTTTCTTTTTGACAACTTTCTTTTCCATACACATCACCATCTTAAGAGCGTTTTGTGTGCGGAAAAATTAGGCACCCTCAGTATGCAATCTCTCCATTAGTTCGCCCAGTCACTCAAAAACTTGATCCGCATCAACTGGATTTCTTCCCAAGTGATTTCGTCGTCGCGCAACTCCTTGAACGCCGTGTCAATATCATCCGTCTCCGCTTCTTTAAAATACTCAATGACGGCATCCCGGACGTACTCGTCCACGTGTTTGTTCAGGTAATAGTCAAGTCTGATCTTGGTGCCAGAGTTGACAATCATGTCCATTTCCTCCATTAGTTCCGGCATGCTTAAATCGGTCGAAATGGCAATGTCTTCGAGCGGTATTTTCCGGTCGATGCACTGGATGATCGACACTTTGGTCTTCGACTTGTTGGCTACCGTTTTGATGGTAATATCCATTGGCCGCTCGATTTCATTCTCCTCGCAGTACTTTTTGATGGCGTCCACAAAGGGTTGGCCGTACTTCTGCGCTTTGCCCTGTGACACACCAACGATCTTGGCCATATCCTCCATATTGATGGGATACTGCGTGGCCATTTCTTCCAGGGAAGGGTCCTGGAAAATGATGTACGGTGGCAAGTTCTGCTTTTTGGCCAAGCTCTTCCGCAGGTCTTTCAGCAGATTCATCAGCGGTTCATCCAGCACTGCCGTCCCACCTTTATCATCGTCAAAATCATACTCTCCGTCCTCGTAGTCGTGGTTGATGGTGATTTGCATCGGATGGGGATTTTTCAGGTAAGCTTTCCCGATAGCCGATACCTTCAACAGGCCAAACTGCTCAATTTCCTTGTAAATCAAGTTGTTGATCATAGCATGGCGGAAAATAGAACTCCAGAAGTTCTCGTCGCGGTCGTCGCCCACCCCGTAGTTGTCGAGGTCCACGAAGCGAAAATCCTTCATCTCTTTGGTCTCCCGGCCCATGATGAAATCCATCACCGTCTTCATCAGATAATTCTCATGGAGATCGAGAATACTTTGTACCACGGCCACCACCTCTTTTTGTACCTCTATCTTTTCCTTCGGATTCTTACAGTTGTCGCACATTTTGTGGCAGTCTGCTTCTGCGTATTCCTCACCGAAATAGTGCAACAAAAACCGACGACGGCAGGCGGCCGTCTCGGCGTAGGCTACCACTTCCTGCATCAGTTGGGCACCCATCTCGCGCTCGGCGACGGGTTTATCGCGCAGGAATTTTTCGAGCCGTAGGATGTCGGCGTAGTTGTAAAACGCCACACATTTGCCCGCCAGGCCATCGCGGCCCGCCCGACCCGTCTCCTGGTAATAGTTCTCGATGGATTTGGGCATATCGTAGTGCATCACGAAACGTACGTCGGGCTTGTCAATACCCATGCCAAAGGCGATGGTCGCGCAGATGACGTCAATTTCTTCCATCAGGAAGTCGTCCTGCGTCTTGGAACGAAGTTTTGGATCGAGGCCAGCGTGGTAAGGTGCCGCCTTAATGTCGTTGACCAGCAGCATTTGGGCCAAGTCTTCGGCGGTCTTGCGGTTTTGTACGTAGATAATGCCCGACTCGTTGCGAAACTCTTCCTTGATCAATTGGATGATCTGGCGCACCGTCTGCTCCTTCTTGACCTTTGGGCGGATCTCGTAGAACAGGTTGTCCCGGTTGAAAGACGACATAAAGGTATTCTCCGCCGTCATGTCCAGATTTTTCAGGATGTCCTGCTGCACCTTAGGCGTGGCGGTGGCGGTGAGGGCCATAATCGGCACGTCGCGGGCGATGGCATCCAGCATCACCCGGATGCGGCGGTATTCCGGGCGAAAATCGTGGCCCCACTCGGAAATACAGTGCGCCTCATCCACCGCCACAAAAGAAATTTCGCTGTTCTGAAAAAATTCGATGTTTTCTTCTTTGGTGAGGGTCTCCGGGGCTACGTACAGCACTTTCGTCCGTCCATCGGTGATATCCTGCTTCACCTTTTTCATCTGCGCCTTGGTCAGCGAAGAGTTCAAGAAGTGGGCCACCTCGTCTTCTTTAGAATAGCTGCGGATGCTGTCCACCTGGTTTTTCATCAGGGCGATGAGTGGACTGATTACAATGGCCGTGCCGGGTAGCATCAGGGCGGGCAATTGGTAGCAAAGGCTCTTGCCCCCCCCGGTGGGCATGATGACAAAGGTGTCTTTTCCGTCGAGCAGGCTTTGGATTATGGTGTCTTGTTCCGCTTTAAAAGCATCAAAGCCGAAATACTTTTGTAAATGGTCGAGCAACGTTTGTGGCTCCGTGGAAATGGCAGTCATTCTTCTCTTCGATTAATTTTTTTCGCAGGCAGGGAAACTTCCGTGTCGTTATTTTTTAAAAAAAGCCCCTTAAGGTGTGGGAAAGGGGTAGTGGATTAAGTACCAGTTTGGTTCACAAGCACCGGAGAGACTTTGCGCCGATGAAAGTAAGGATTTTTGAAAAGCCACATTGCTATCTGGGGGTTTTTTGGACAAAATTTCATTTTTAATTTTTTGGTCTTTGGGGTACAGAAAAGCGATTTTTCAAAAAGTCGTCAAAGATAGAAAAATAAATATGGAAATGTAGGGAAGCTTTTGCCGAAAAATTTTCAAGTGAAAATTTATTACTCCATCGAATGTTTGGTTTGATGGTTTTTGTCAGCGCGATTTCAGAATAAAAACTTGCGTTTCACTGCTCCGTGGTGTGCTGCTTACGCACATTTCCAACCATGAGATTACGCTGACAATTGTAAAAAAATAGCGAAATAATGTTTGGCAGACAGTTGTACCTCCGAAACTGGTAGGTTTTGAGTAAAATCTCAAGTAAGCCCTTCTTGGAACGTAATTTTGCCGGATTGCATGGCCTCCAAATTAGCCCCTTCACCTATTCATTACTATGTATTCGGAAAAGACTTCCAGCCTACTCGCTATTGCCCAACATACCATCCGCATCGAAGCGGAGGCACTGCTGGCCCTGGCCGACGCGCTGGACGATACGCCTGATTTCGAGACCTGCGTGGTGGCCATTGCTTCCTCGCCGGGCCGATTGGTACTGACCGGCATCGGCAAGAGTGCCATCGTGGCCCAAAAGATTGTGGCTACCCTCAATTCGACCGGTACACCCGCCCTATTCTTGCATGCTGCCGATGCCATTCACGGCGATTTGGGCATGATCGGCCCCCACGACCACGTGCTTTGTCTCTCCAAAAGCGGGGAGACAGCAGAAATAAAGGTGCTGATTCCTTTGCTCAAAAACTTCGGCAACCCATTGATCGCCATGACTGCCAATCGCCAAAGCACCCTGGCCCGCCAAGCCGACTACCTGCTTTGGACCCCCATTGCCCAAGAAGCCGACCCACACAACCTCGCTCCTACTGCCAGCACCACCGCACAAATGGCCCTCGGCGATGCGCTGGCCATTGCTCTCCTCTCGTACAAAGGCTTCTCTACCAACGACTTTGCCAAGTTCCACCCCGGCGGTGCGCTGGGCAAGCAACTCTACCTACGGGTGCGCGACTTATATACCCTGCACGGTCGGCCGGCCGTGGGGGCAAAGGCCATGCTGCACGAAGTGATCCTGGAAATCTCGTCCAAGCGGCTGGGGGCCACCGCAGTGCTGGGTGCCGAGGGGCAGCTGCTCGGGATCGTCACCGATGGCGACCTCCGCCGGATGCTGGAACACGAATCAGCAGATTACGGCCAGCTACAGGCCTGCGACCTGCTCACACCCACGCCCAAGTACATTGCTCCCGATGCCTTGGCCATAGATGCGCTGGTGCTGCTTCGCCAATATGCTATCAACCAGTTAGTGGTCATGGAAGAAGGACACTATCTCGGTATGATCCACCTGCACGATCTGGTGCGCGAGGGACTGGTGTAGTCAAATGGGAGTGGTTTGAAAGGGGTTGGTAGTTTGAATATATGATCATCAATCAGTTGAATTTCGGCTTCGTTCAAAACTATTCTGGACTGGGTATACAAGCTCACATTTCGACGAACACCTCGCCGTCGTCTTGTAGCCATAGCCGCACCGTTGGAAAGCGGAACATGATGTTGGAAAAAAGAATGTGGAAATCTTCCACGTTGATATTGGGTGCGTCGGATGGGTTGCGGTGCAAGTTCATCAGCCGGTGAAAGATGTCTTCCGGGATTTGGCTGTCCCAGCTCAGGGCTTTCAATTGAACTTGTAACGGAGAGGTCTGTAAAGTAGTGAGGTATAGTTCCAGCAGCCGGGACAGGTAAAATTTGTCTTGGATTCGTCGGGGGTAGAGGCGGCGCATAGGGTTAAGGTGATCAATTTGCTAAAGTGGCTGGTAGGCTAAATATTAATGCACGGCAATTGCGATCGTCGCCATGCTCAATGTAGTGCCTGGCACGGAGAGTAGCAGCTGGCCACATGGTTCGAGGGTCGCGCCCGTGGTCATCACGTCGTCCACCAACAGTAGGTGTTTGCCCCGCAGATCGGCGGGACGCTGGATGGCGAATACTTCTTCCACATTCTCGAAACGTTCCATACGTTTTTTATGGGTTTGCGTATCGGTGAAAAGGGAACGCACCAGGGCGCGCGTCACCACCGGTACTCCCATCGCTTCGGCCAGGCCCTGGGCCAGCATGGCACTTTGGTTATAGCCCCGCATTCGCTCCTTGCGAGGATGGAGTGGCACAGGTACAATGCCGTCAATGGTTTGAAAAACAGGCGATTGCAGCAGTATTGCGCCAAATTCCCGGCCTATTTTTACGCCCACCTGCGGCTGGTTTTGATATTTCAACTGATACAAGGCCCGCTGGATCGGGCTTTTGCGCGTGAAATAGTACATGGCGGCGGCACTTTGCAGTGGCAAACGGCCCCAAAAACGTTCTGTAAACTCGTTATCGCGATGCAGGTGCATCTCCGTCGGGGACAGTTTGGTGCGGCACCGTAGGCAGAAACAGGCCCGGCCAGCAGGCATGTCCGCACCACAGGCGACGCACATTTGAGGGTACGCCAAATGCAAAAAGCCACGGGCAAGGTCAGCACAGGTGGGGAAGGAAAAGGGGAGGGGCATAATCGTTGTTGATAAAGGCGACCAATTGCATTCCAAATATAAGGACAATTTTTGCGTCCACGCAAATATTGTTGGCAAAAAAATTTTACTATGAGTCATTACAGAATCATTCCACCGCCCTCCATCTTCTACACTACTCCCATCCGCTTGCCAACTGCCTTTTTGTCGTTCCATAGCAAGATTTATCTGCCAAACCCCTTCGTTTTCGCCGCTGGCAAATTATTTGCCCCCCACTCCTTAGCGATTGGGAGGATTTTTTTGGTGCCAGATTGACACAGCAGCATTTTTTAATCCCTCATGTCGTTAAAAGTCACAATGTTTGTCGCCCGTGTGGTCGCCTGTGACCAGTCCGTGGTTTCCACGATTTGCCAATCTCTTGAAAATTAGATATATATGTTTGAACAATGGTTAATGACGCAGCAGTCGGACGATGAGCCGGATTTTATTCCGCTCTTTTCTTTGGAAGAAGAAGAGGAAGCCAAAGTAGGCGAAGTGTTTCCCGATTCCATGCCTATCCTGCCCCTGAAAAACACCGTATTATATCCCGGCATTGTCACGCCTATCACTGTGGGACGCGATAAGAGCATTCGGGCCGTGCAGAAAGCCTACGAGGAGAACCGTTTTATCGGGGTGCTTTCGCAAAAAGACCTCAAGATCGAAAGCCCTTCTGCGCGCGATCTGTACCGGGTAGGCACCATCGCCCGCATTTTGAAGCTCCTGAAAATGCCGGATGGCACTACGACGGCCATTTTGCAGGGCCGCAAGCGGTTCCACCTCGACGAGATGACCCATGAAGACCCCTATATGCTGGGTCAGATCAGTACCCTTGAGTACGAGCAGCCCAAAAATAAACTGGAATTTCGCGCCCTTATCAGCAGCGTGCGCGATGCCGCCAAGCAGATTATCGAGCTGTCGCCACAGATTCCCTCCGAGGCCGTAGTGATGTTGAAAAACATCAACAATGAGAACTTCTTGCTCAATTTTATCGCCTCCAACCTTGGCATCAAGGTCAACGAAAAGCAGGACATTCTGGAGATCAATAACTTGAAGGATAAGGCCAGTGCTATCCTTCATTATATGGACGGCGAATTGCAACTGCTGGAACTCAAAGACCAGATTGAGTCCAAAGTCCGTACCGACATCGAAAAGCAGCAGCGCGACTACTTTCTCAGCCAGCAACTGAAGACCATTCAGGAAGAACTGGGCCAGAACCCGCAGGAAGACGAAATCAATGAACTGCTACGCCGGGCATCCAAGAAGAAATGGCCCAAAAACGTGCAGGAAGCCTTTGGTCGCGAGATTAACAAGCTGCGTCGGGTAAACCCGCAGGTGGCGGAGTACGCGATTGGCCTCACTTATGTAGAAACGCTGCTGGACTTGCCCTGGCAGGATTTTACGAAAGATAATTTTGACCTGAAAAAGGTAAAGAATGTACTGGATCGCGACCACTACGGCCTGACCAAAGTAAAAGAGCGCATCCTGGAACACTTAGCCGTATTGAAGCTAAAAGGCGACCTGAAGGCACCGATTTTGTGCCTGGTCGGCCCGCCGGGAGTTGGCAAGACTTCTTTGGGCAGCAGTATCGCCCGCGCCCTGAAGCGCAAATACGTGCGGATGAGCTTGGGTGGCCTCCACGATGAAGCGGAAATACGCGGTCACCGCAAAACTTACATCGGGGCCATGCCCGGCCGTATTGTGCAATCGCTCAAGAAGGCGAAGGCGGGCAACCCCGTTTTTATCCTTGACGAGATCGACAAAGTAGGCAAGGATTTTCGCGGAGACCCTTCCTCCGCCCTATTGGAAGTCCTTGACCCTGAACAAAATGTGACTTTTCAGGACAATTACTTGGACTTGGAGTACGACCTCTCTAAGGTACTCTTCATCGCCACCGCCAATTCGCTTTCGACCATCCAGCCGGCCCTGCTGGATCGGATGGAGATCATCGAAGTGGCCGGCTATTCATTGGAAGAAAAAGTGGAGATCGCCAAACGCCACCTTGTGCCACAACAGCGCAAGGAACATGGACTGAAACCGCCGCAGATCAAGATCGCCGACAAAGCCTTGCTGAAAATGATCCAGAGCTACACCGCCGAAAGTGGTGTCCGTAGTCTCCATCGGGAGATCGGTTCGATCATGCGCCACGTGGCTAAGCGCGTAGCCATGGAAGAAATACAGGAAATGACGGTAAAGCCCGAACACCTGCATATGATCCTCGGTCCGACTAAATATGATTCTGAGGTCTATCAGGAACAACAGGCACCCGGTGTGGCCATCGGCTTGGCGTGGACCTCAGTGGGCGGTGAAATCCTGTTTATTGAGGTGAGCCTAAACCCTGGAAACGGCCGTCTGCAACTGACCGGCAACCTCGGCGACGTGATGAAGGAAAGTGCCAGCACCGCACTCAGCTACATCAAGGCCCACGCGGCCAAGTTTGGCATTGAGGCCGAGCAGTTCGACAAGAACGACATTCACATTCACATCCCCGAAGGGGCTATTCCGAAGGACGGACCTTCCGCAGGGGTAACTATGCTGACGGCCATCACGTCCGCTTTTACCAAGCGACCTTTGAAGCCTTATTTGGCCATGACTGGCGAGATCACCCTGCGCGGCAAAGTGCTGCCGGTTGGGGGCATCAAGGAGAAAATACTGGCCGCCAAGCGAGCCGGACTACGGGAGGTTTTACTTTGCAAAGACAACCAAAAGCACGTAGAAGAGATCGAAAAGGAATATATTCAGGGCCTCGATTTCCATTATGTGGATAAAATGGAAGAAGTGCTGGCGTTTGCCATCGGCTTAGATGTTGCCGAAAAGCAGCCCTCTGAAAATGGCCTGGTCAAATTCAGGAAATCCAAAAAGGTGTTGGCGAAATCTTGATGTCCCAACGCTTACTTTTGAGCCGCTATCCTCGTTTGGGGGCAGCGGCTTTTTTTCTTCCTAAACCTCGTAGTTTTTTGAACCTACGAGGTTTAAAAACAACATTATGCGTACGCTTGTCGAGTGTCACCGCTGCCTTTTCACCAGTTGCTGGTTGCTTTATTTTGCCACGCCCATCTTTTCGCAAGCCACCCGCGATACGGTGACCCCACTTCTGCTTGGGCGTTGGGAAGTGCTGGATTACTCCGAACAAGGCGTAGCGGTGGACAAAAAGCAACCAGCCATGCCCCAGGCAATGGCTGTATACGATCACATCCGTCGCCAACGGGCCGAACGCTGGTACGGTTATTCCGAATATGATTATTACTCGCGCCGCGAATCGCGCGATTTTGAACGCTGGACGGCCATTGACAGCGTGCAGGAAACCAATCGTGTTGCCGAAGCAATTGCCCTGCCCTATTTTGCGGTGTTCTTTGCCGACAGTACCGTGTCCCTGTACAACAAAGAGGACGTGACCAACCGGATTTTTTTCCCGGAAGCCAGGCATTTTATTCTCTCGTCCGATGGCAAGAGCATGGACATTTTTCCGGTCAACATACCATTTGAACGCTGGCAAGTACAAATCCTAATGCTTACCGCTACCCGGATGACGCTTTTCTTGCCCGAAGAGGCCGAAGTAGTAGAGTTGATTAAGACCCCTTTTCGCCTTCCGTAAGAGCTCCTCCCTGCCAACCACTCCTGCATTATGCCCTCCCGTTCCATCTTTATCACCGGCGCAACGGGCTTTGTGGGTGCCTGGCTCGTACGACATTTCGCGGAGCGGGGCTGGTCAGTCACTGCTTCCGGGCGAGGAGAGGCCCCTGTGCCGTTGTTGACGTACGCCCGCTACCTCCGTGCCGATTTGCGTCAGTCTTTGCCTTCGGTATCGGCCGATGTGATTGTCCACGCGGCGGCACTGGCCTCCGATTCGGCTTCGGCGGTGGCCTTGCAGATCGCCAATGTGGAGGGTACGCGCCATGTTTTTGAGGCGACGCGGCACTGTCGGCATTTCGTCTACATTTCTTCGGCATCGGTGTACGATTACCGGAACGCAATACATACAGAAAGTGAACCAGTTGATTATCAACAACTTTCGCCCTATGGCCGCTCCAAACGGCAAGCGGAAGAGTGGCTGGTGCAACAAGATTGGAATACACGCACCCTGGTTATTCTGCGTCCCCGGGCGGTGTATGGTCCTGGCGACCGGGTGCTGTTGCCCCGGCTGTTGCGCCTGGTGCGGGGCGATCGGATGGTCATCCCCGGCACCATGCGGGTGCAGAGTTCGCTGACCCATGTTGAAAACCTGTGCGCGGCCGTGGCGGACAGTCTAGCGCATTTTGAAAAACAGCCCGGCGGCATCCATCGGTTCAACGTGGCCGATTCGGAGCCCTACATAATGCGGGAAGTAGTAGGGCAACTATTGCCAGCGGTATGTGGTCGGGCCTTGGATTTTCGGACACTGCCCATCGCGCCGCTGTATGCCCTGGCCGGAGCGGTGGAATGGCTGCGGGTACCGACCTCATTTACTCGTTTTGGGCTGGCAGCAATATCGCAAGATTGTGTGCTGGATTTGAAAAGAACCACGGAGACCATTGGCTTTCAGCCAAAAAGAAACTTCTGGGAGGCCCTGCCTGACCTTCGTGCCTGGGCAGGTAAAGTGGGTTTGGCAGATTTGCGAGCAGCAGCAGTGGATTTGCCTTGGCGAGTACCCGAAAGCCTGATACCTTAGCGATCCATTTTATCAGCCTTTTGATAAACCTTCATCAACTTTTTCTACCGTTGAATTTCAAATTTCTCTTTCCCACTTTTCGCCGACGCTTCTTGTTCGTACAGGCAAAGTTGGCCCAGCTTGCTCGCAATCAAGCATTTGATAATGCCTTGAACCTTGGCACCGGCGAAGGCGACTACGACCGTATGATCGCCGGACACGCCCGCCAAGTGGTGGGCTGCGACGTGAATGAGGCCGATCTAACCCATGCCCGTGACTTGAATAAGGGCGTGATGAACCTTCACTACGAGTCAAACGACGCGCTCCACCTAAGCTACGCGGACGGTACCTTCGATCTGGTGGTGAGCTGCGAGGTACTCGAACACGTGGGCCGACCGGAGCGCATGGTGCAGGAAATGTACCGGGTGCTCCGGCCAGATGGTGCCGCCATCATGACTTTCCCCAGCCGGGAATTCCCATTTACTTATGACCCAATCAACCGACTGTGGCAGTGGTTTGGTCATCCTGCCAGAAAAGAAAACCTGATCGCGCAGGGGGCTTATGCTTTTGGGCACGAATACCTGATCGGTTCAGACGATTTTAAGCATTGGGCGACGAAGGCCGGGTTCGAGATCGTGGAATTTCGGGGATTGAGCGGCCATTTGGTTGGCTTGTTGGAAGTCTATTGGACGGGCATTGCGCAAAGCATTTTTAAGAAAAACGCCCGCAACGTGACCACCGATACGGGCAGCGGACTCACGGTTCGCCCGGCTTCTACTAAGGAGCCAGCACTGGTTTTTATCACCGATTTTATTTTGTGGCTGGATAAATTGTTGTTTGGCTGGACTGGCCGGAGCATTGGTAAAGGCATTGTGCTAAAAAAACCGTCTGCCACGTCATGACCCAGTTGGTCAAGTAAAATTTGCTGGTGCGAACGCTGTTCCATTTTCTTAAAGCGAATCGATTACCATACACAGAAAATGATTTCCACTCTTTTGGTGGTGAAATGAAAAAGCAACGTCTTGGAGCCATTGGTCACAGGTGGTGACCAGCGGCTTTTCATTTTGTTTGGTTATCCGATTGAACGGCAAAAAGACCACTTGTCTGAATTTTTAATATTTTGTTCGGCGGTTTAT
>JAYUXG010000467.1:0-8403 GCA_043753125.1 Saprospirales bacterium
TGCACCAGTTCGTCCGGGTGCTTGTCGTCGCTGCAAAACATAATCTGGGTGGGAAACTCGCGCAACAGCGGCCACAGGACCTCGAAGTTGCGGGCCGCGCTGCCCTCGCGGATGAGAATGTGGACCCCCAATTGGGCCTTTTCCAGCCCTTCTTCATAACTGAAGCACTCATGGTCAGTGGTGATGCCAGCCGCAAAATAGCGTTGTGCGTCCTCGCCGCGCAGTCCGGGCGCGTGGCCGTCCACGGGTTTGCCGAGCCGTTTGGCTGCGGCGATCTTGGCCAGCATTGCTGGGTCGGCGTATAGCACCCCGGGGAAATTCATCACTTCGGAGAGATAGCCGATGTCGGGCCGTTGCAGCAGTTCATCCACCGCTGCGGCATCAAGGGTGGCCCCGGCGGTCTCGAAGATGGTGGCGGGTACACAAGAGGGTGCCCCAAAGCAGAATTTGAAAGGGCTGCGTTGTGCTTCCCCGAGCATGAACGTTACCCCCGCCACGCCCAGCACATTGGCGATCTCGTGCGGGTCGGAGACGGTAGCCACCGTGCCATGCACCACCGCCAGCCGGGCAAATTCGGTAGGCGGTAGCATACTGCTCTCTATGTGGACGTGTGCATCCACAAAGCCGGGCAGGATATAGCCAACGTCAGCCGGGAGGGAATCCAGTGTCTGGATAGCAGCTATTTTTCCGGCTTCGATGCTGACCTCGGCGGGATAGATGCGGCGTTGGTGTAGGTCAACGAGGTGGGCGCGCACTATAAACATAGCTACTTATTTTGATAGATTTTCTATATGCTTACTCACCTCATCCAATTCTTTATTCAGTGAATCAATAGAACTTTGTACCGCTGTGGAATTGCTAGTGGCGGCTTGCTGCATCAGGTCAAACAATCGTCCACGTTTCTCGCAGTAGTCCGCCAAATGCACGGTGAAAGTGTGCATGGTGCCCGGCAATTTGTACCCGTTTATTGTTTGGGCAATGGCGGTCGCTTGTTCCCACTCGGTGCCAATTTCCCGGAAAAATTCAGCCGATGGTTGATTGTCCCCCGCTGCTTGTGCGGCGGCCAATTTTTGGTTGACCGATCCTTCGATGCTCGAGAATTCCGCTATTTTTTCTTGAAAAGCCTTTACGTCGCTCTTGGAGTTACCAATTAACACTGCCGATAGCACCAAGACTACCCCGCATCCAGCCAAGATTGGCCGCCAGGCACCAACGCCGTGCCACTTGCTGACCAATAGCCCGATAATGATGCCCGCCACCAAGCCACCTAAGTGCGCCGCATTGTCGATCCTGCCGCTCAATCCGATGAACAGGTTGAACCCAATGAAGGTGGCCGCGCTGGTGAGCTGCGCCTTTTTCTCGGCATCTGGAATCAGGTGAGAGGTGATGACCCAAGCATAAAAAAGGCCAAACATCCCAAAGATGGCTCCGGAAGCGCCCGCACTGACAGTAGCTTCGTGCCACCATAAACTGGCCGCGCTCCCCGATAGTCCGCAGACAAAATAAGCGATCACGTACTGTACCCGACCGAGCATATTTTCCAGCAAAATGCCGACGCTGAAGAGGGAATACATATTGATAGCCAGGTGCAGGATGCCGATGTGCAGAAAACAAGCGGTAATCAGCCGCCACCACTCGCCATCCAGGGTAAGCGGTTTAAAGTTGGCACCCCAATCCAACAGGTCCTGGGTCTCCGGCTGCATGATGTTGACTCCCTTGACAGCCATGAGGAGGAACACCGCAATATTTACTCCAATGATCGCCAAAGTTGCCCAGCCGTTTTGCCAAACCGAAGGCTCCCGCTTAGCGTTTTGGTATTGATTATCAGCATAATAGCGTTCGTGGTTGTTCCCTCCAGCCGGAAGTTCGCGGGCATCGTCAGGTATGAGCATATGGAGTTGTTTTTCCCAAAATGAAGGTTTGGGTACTGCGCGGTTAGATTACGGTAAATTTAAAAAAACTACAGACCTATAAGCCGGATTCTGTGCCTCCCGGTTGCCCGGCAGGCCTCTACCATTTATCTGGCTCCGAGCGTCACCGCCGGAGTCTGCGCTGCCTACCCCCCTTGCTGACGGAGCCAGCCAGGCTGGCTACCGTGCTGTGCGCGAGCAACGCACACCTATCCCGATTAAATCGGGACAAGCACAAGGTGTACATGGCATTTCAACCCGCAAGGTTTATCCCCCGCCCCGGTTGCCCGGCGCGGTCGTGCGCTCTTACCGCACGTTTTCACCTTTACCCGCCGTAGCCCCAGCGCAGGCGGGTCGCCCCGACTATCACCGAAGCCCACCCGCCTACACCCAAGGGCTTGGGCGGGCAAGCGGGAAGTAATTTTCTGTGACCCTGTCTATACCGCCGAACTGCTTCGGCGGTTCCACCCGTTAGGTGGTGCGGTGCCCTATGTTGTCCGGACTTTCCTCCCTAATTTCTGATTTTCGCAGAAAAAAAGGCGGCAGAGCGGTCTGTAGTTATGCTTTAGCAAGCCCTATTTGCGGGCGCGAATCATCTGTTTCTGGTCATTCCTCCCGTTTGAGCAACGGCAACGTCATGTTTTAAAGCGGCCAGCGAATTTTCCGGCCAATCAGTATTGGCGTAAACTTTGTTTGGATACTTTTGCCCGTTGCTATTTACATACTTGGGTGCATCGGGCTGGTCGCCATCCGTAGCGTACGCCCGCCAACATCCATTTTTTTCGCTCTAAATCTGTCCTGCACCGCTCCCATGTTCAAACGCCTGCTGCTCTATCTGGTCGCCATGGGCATCTTGTTATCGGTCGCTATCAGTGCCGGTCAGTGGGACGAAGGTACAACGCTGCTGCAACAGCACGCTGACCAAATTTCGGGCTATTTGAGCCAGCAACAAACGGAATCCCGCGCCTGGCTGCAAGAACACCGCAGTGAATTGGACGGTGCGCTGAATGATCGCCCGCCTGCCAACTGGGGCATTACGCTCGATCAATTGGCAGAACGTGACTACACTTTGCTCCTCTACCGCGCCGATTCCCTGCTTTTTTGGTCCAATACGAAGGCTTTACCGGCAAAAGATCAATTGGCCCTGCTGGCTGGCTTATCCAAGGCCACCCGGGTGCAGCTGCCGTTGGGCGATTATTTGGCCGCTACCGGGCCTTTTGGCAACCAACTGGCGACGGTGCTGGTGCCCATCCGCTATACCGACGGACTGCAATCGGCCCGACGCGAAGCCCTGTTCCCCGCCGATGCCAGCATTCCCGCACAGGTGGGTATTCAGGCGCAGTCGGACTTTCCATTGGTGGCCAATGGCCAGACGATTGCTGGCATTGTAGCGGATGGCCCCGTGCATTCGCCCTGGTTACAATGGGTGAAGCTGCTTTTTTACATCCTGTTTTTTGGGGTGTTGTTGGCCTTGGTCCAGCAGGGAGCCGATTGGTTGGGAACCCAGTTCTCCCCATTGGCAGGCATTTTTGCAGTGGCAGCGGCGGCGATGGGGCTTATTTTTTTAAATAATCTGACTGATTTTGGGGCGGTACAGTTCGGTGCCTTACCGTGGTTTGCGCAGCCTTTTTCCACCCCTTCGTTCTTGGGCGGCACCTTGGGCGACTGGCTATTTGGCATCGTACTCACGCTGTGGGCGGCCCTGTATTTCCACCGCCACTTCTCCATTCCTAATCTTACCCAAAGGCCCATATCAATTCGGGTGGGCATGGCCATCGGCGGATATTTGTTGGCCATGCTCCCAGTGCTGGCCAGTGTGCAAATGCTCCAGCACCTGGTGCTGCAATCGGGCGTAGAGTTCAATTTTGATAATATACTAAACCTGCGTGGGTTGCGATTAACGGCGTTGGCCGGGGTGTTTTTATGGTTGCCAGCGGTGTTTTTGGTCGGCCAACGTCTGGTGCAGACCGTGGCCTCGCTCGATCTGCCCCGACTACCCCGCAGCGGGGCATTGGCCGGGGCAGCGTTCGTGTTTATGGGGGTTTGCCTGATTGCGGGCCTGCCTGACCATGCGCTGTACGTGGCAGGCTGCGGGCTGCTGTTTGTGGTGGCCCTGGATGTGCTGGCCCACGATACGGAGCCGGGTTTCGGTTGGGTAGTGGTGTGGCTCCTGCTCTTTGCGGCTTTTTCAGCGGCATTTTTGTATCATTTCAATGTACTGAAAGACAAGCAAATACGGCTTGAATACGCCCAAACGCTGGCCACTGACCGCGATGACGAAGCGGTAGAAAAGACATTGTTGCCACAATTGTTTGCCAATATCCAGGCGGATTCGGCCCAGCTCGGGGTGTTGCTAAAACCCTGGCCGTTCAAAGCCCAGGCTACTAACATCCGGGCAGAGATGAACAGTGCACTTTTCCAGGAAAACTACCTGTTCCAACACTATCAGTTGCAGGCTTTTGCCTTTGATAAAGATAATGAACCCCTGCTGCTCGGCCAAACCCAGGGCTACGCCTGGGTGGTGCAGGAAAACTGGAATCAGGGCCAGCCCTTGCCCAATGCGCCGGGCATCCGCTACCGCACGGACAAAGATGGCCAGTTCCGCTACATGATGACCATCGCTACGCGGCGCATGGGCGACGCAACGCAGCCCGCCCGTATCTTCTGTTTTCTGGAACACCATTACCCCAAGCCGACGCGGGTATACGCCCGGATGTTCTATACGACGCCGTACAAAGGCCTGGCTGGCTTGGCTCGATATGACTTTGCAGTGCAAAAAAATGGCCGCTTTCTGGTGGAACAAGGGCAGGCGAACTTACTGCAACTTGGCCCACAAGTGCAGTCGGGCGAGACGCGCGAAGTGAACACCGAAGTACCCAACCGGGTGGACGCGGTGTCCAAGAGTGCCGATGGGGCTACCCTCACCGCAGTGGGCCACCGCAGCGGCGGCTGGTTCAAGCCAGTGTACCTCTTTTCCATCTGGTTTACGGCTGCTTCTTTATTGTTGGCCCTGCTGGCTTTCGTCAATAATTATCTGCATTTTTTGCCCGCCAAATACCGTTTTTCGTTTACGACCAAGGGTTCGTTGGCCAAGCGCATCCATTATTCCAACCTGCTATTGATCGGGCTGGCTTTTTTGGTCATCGGTTTTATCACCTATCGGCATTTTAGCCGCACGGCCAACGAGGTGGAACAGAGCTACGCTGACTACCGCACGTCCACCGTCCTGACTGGCCTGAAGATGCGCTTGGTGGACGCATCGTTGCCGACTGATAGCCTACGCCGCGTTTTGCCCGCTACCCTGGCTACGCTGGCGGGTAGCCTCACGATGGATGCCAATTTGTACTCCCCAACGGGCGACCTGGTGTACACCACCCAGGAAGATTTGCAAAAAATTGGGGTGTTGCCGCCCAAAATGAACCCCAGTGCGCTCTTTGCGCTGCGCCAGGGCCGCCAACCGGAGGTCGTAGAGACCGAGCAGATCGGTGGGCTGTCGTTTTTTACCAAATATCTGCCGCTCCGCGACGGACAAAACCAGCTACGGGGTTTTCTGGGGGTTCCTTATAGTTTGGCACAACGCACCGTGGGTTTGGAGGCGTCCGACTTTATTGGGCTGCTGGCCAGTGTGTACGTGTTTCTGTTGCTCATCGCCTTTGGGGTCACCTTCTTATTGGCCCGCTCTATCACCCGTCCGGTAACGATGATCGCGGAAAAGATTCGGGAATTGCAGCTGCAAGACAAGAACGCGCCGCTTGAGTACAAAGGCGACGCGCAGGACGAAGTAAGCGATCTGATCGGGGAATACAACCGGATGGTGGAAAAACTGGAAGCCTCCAAGGTGCAGATGGTGCGGCTGGAACGCGAAGGAGCCTGGCGAGAAATGGCCCGCCAAGTAGCCCACGATATCAAGAACCCGCTGACGACCATGAAGCTCTCCATGCAGCAACTGGAGCGCGTATCGAACAATCCCGAACAGGCTGCCGCTTACCTGCGCAAAGCCATCACCCGCTTGATCGAGCAGATTGATTCGCTGGCCCAGATCGCATCGGAATTTTCCATGTTTGCCAATATTGACATTCGGCAAAGGGACCCGGTGCGCCTGAACGAGATGGTGGAAAACGTGTTCGACCTCTTCAGCGAACAGCGCAACGTGGACCTGAAACTGCTGCTGCCGACCGAACACTTCACCATCCTCGGCGACAAGAACCACCTAATCAGGGTATTCAACAACTTGATTATCAATGCTATACAGGCTATTCCATCTGACCGGGAGGGCAAAATACGAGTCTCGTTATTCCAGCAAGACCGGATGGCGGTGGTGAAGATCAGCGACAACGGCGGCGGTATTCCACCGGAAATACGCGCCCGGGTGTTTGAGCCAAACTTCACGACCAAGACCTCTGGAAGTGGCCTCGGCTTGGCCATTTGCCGCAAAATCATCGAGGGGCACGATGGCAATATCCGCTTTGAGACCCGCGATAATGAAGGCACTGACTTCTTTGTGGAGCTGCCCATCGCGTCGGTGGAGCCGGTGGGCAGGCGGGCTTTGGCGGAGTCGGGATGAGAGAAAATTATCCCTTTTTGGCCAGCGCAATAATATCCTTTCCTTCCAGTATGCGCCGCTCGTTGACGCGATTTACGGTATGAATCATGGCCAAGCCCATCTCCCGTAAAGTGCAAAAAGCACCGGGGAATAAGGCGCGGCCAATGGGATAGAGCCAGCCAATGTAACGATACAATTTCTGTGCGTTTTTCAGTCCGGCAATCGGTTTTATAAATCCGGGGCGAAAATTAAAGACCTGCTGAAAGGGCAATTTCATCAAATCGTTTTCGGTCTTTCCTTTTACCCTGGCCCACATAGAGCGGCCCTGTTCACTGCTGTCCGTGCCGATACCAGAGACATAACAGAACGTCATGGTAGGGTTCTCTTTGACCAATGTCTCCGCTACGTGCAAGGTAAGGGTGTAGGTCATTTTATGATATGCTTCTTTCTTCATGCCCACCGAAGAGACGCCCAAACAAAAGAAACAGGCATTGTAACCACTCAATTGATCGGCTATAGAAGACAGATCGAAAAAATCTGCATGGATGATTTCTCTTAATTTTGGATGTACCACGCCACAAGTTTTTCTATTAATCACTAGTACGGATTCTACTTGTGGATGCTGCAAACATATGTAGAGAATGCCTTCACCTACCATGCCGGTGGTGCCGGTAATGATGGTTCTTATGTTATTATTGGTGCGCATAAGGGTTATAGTTTAACAAACCAACCTGATGTTACACATCAAGCAGGAAGTTCAAAATTAAAACATTTGGTGGCCTGTTGTGCTACATTGTGAGGAGATTGTGCCTCAATATAGTATTGTTAGCGAGTGGCCCGACTTTTTAAAAGGCAATAACAACATAAAACACCTAACCTGCGCTATCAGTAAAATCTGATGGTCATACTTTCACTTTAAAAACGCATTATTATGAATACGATGAGAAATCTATTGACTTGCCTCCTATTGGGCGGTGTGCTGCTGGTCGGCTGCAAATCCATGAACAAGACCCAAAAGGGTGCCGTCATTGGTACTGCTGGGGGTGGGGCAGTAGGAGCCGCGATCGGTAAGGCCTCGGGCAACACTGCCATGGGCGCTATTTTGGGTGCTACCGTTGGTGGTGTCACTGGTGCCTTGATTGGCCGCAAAATGGACAAACAGGCGGAAGCCATGAAAAATTCGGTGCCAGACGCCAAGATCGAGCGGGTAGGGGAGGGATTTGTAATAGAATTCAGCGACAAAATCCTGTTCGGCTTGGACAAATCCGATCTATCCATGGAAGCTAAGCGCAGTTTGGACAAAATGATCACGGTGCTCAATGATTACCCGGACACCAACATTGAAGTACAAGGCCACACCGACAACAAAGGAACGGATGCCTACAACGAAAAGCTGTCGCGTCGCCGTGCACAGACCGTGGTCAGTTACCTGCGCTCCAAGAACATCGCTTCTGGGCGCCTTTCTACGAAAGCCTATGGAGAGATGGCCCCCAAGTACAGCAATGAAAGTGCGGATGGTTCTGCACAGAATCGCCGGGTAGAATTCCTGGTGTATGCCAACGAGAAAATGAAATCCGAGGCTAAGAAAGAAGCGGGTGGTAAGTAGGTAATAGTTACTGGTTGACCGGTTATTTGATAATTGGTTGGCCTTTTAGATAGAAAGAAGCCGCTCGTGCAGGTCACGGGCGGCTTCTTCTATTGTAGTGGGTACGCAAGTTGCTTATCGCCCGATGTCATTTATTCCTCACTAATCACATCGCGGGCATACAAGGTCAGTGGTTTCCAGTATTTGGAAGTTGTAATGTTGTCCACCACGACGCCACGACTGTTGGTGCTGTGGATGCAATAGATGCCCGATTTGTTGCGCTCCACCACCATCGCTACGTGCTGAATGCGGTTTTTGTCGCCGAAGATGACTAAGTCGCCCGGTCGCACCTTGTCCAACGGAAT
>JAYUXG010000468.1:0-3436 GCA_043753125.1 Saprospirales bacterium
GTACAGTTAGGGTACCCAGGAAAGGCCCGGGCACCATTTTGGTTGTCCTCAATACCCGCCCTCGGCACTGCTTTTCGGTGCCCTGCGCACTATTTGGGCCGTCAGTTCGCCTTCCGAGACGATCTTGCTGCCTACGTAGGCCGTACCCTGCATGTGTACGATTCCGCGTCGGATGGGTTCGATTAGTTCCATTTTCAGGATTAAAGTATCACCAGGAAGCACCTTGGCCTTGAACTTGGCGTGGTCGATTTTTAAAAAATAAGTGTCCCATACCTCGCCTTCGGCAACATTGTGGAGGGCCAGAATGCCCCCAGTCTGCGCCAGGGCTTCCATCTGCAATACGCCGGGGAAAATCGGGTTGTCGGGGAAATGCCCTTGAAAAAAAGGCTCGTTGAAGGTCACATTTTTGATCCCCACCACGTGGTTGGCACTCAGTTCAATTACCTTGTCCACCAGCAAAAAAGGGAAACGATGCGGTAACAAACGGGTGATTTGCCGGGTATCGTACACGGGTTCCTTATCCGGGTCATAACGCGGAATGCCCAGCAGACGCCGTTTCTCGACATGGTGTTTTTTCAATATTTTGGCAAACTCGACATTGGCGGTATGACCCGGCTTGGTGGCCACGATCTTGCCTTGGATGGGTCGGCCAATAAGTGACAGGTCACCGATTACGTCGAGCAGCTTGTGGCGGGCCGGCTCATTCTGAAAGCGTAGTTTCACCGTGTTCAGTACCCCTTCGGCATCCACCTTGATGCTCGGTTTGCCCATCTTTTTGGCCAGCAAGTCCAACTCCTCTTGTTCCATGCGGCGGTCGGCAATGACAATAGCGTTGTCCAAATCGCCACCTTTGATGAGGCCCATTTCGAGCAGTTTTTCCAGCTCGTGTACAAAGACGAAAGTGCGACAAGGGGCTATTTCCCGCACATAATCGGCCAAATGGTGCAACGCCGCAAACTGTTGGCCCAACACCGCAGAGTTGAAATCTATCATCACGGTCGCCTCAAACTCGTCCGCCGGCAGGGCCAGCAGTTCGGTGCCAGTCACTTCGTCCTTGTAGGCAATGGGTTCGGTGACGACGAAAAATTCGCGCTCTGCGTCCAGGTTGGTGCGGCCCGCCGCCTGCAAGGCCGCGACAAAAGGCATGGACGTGCCGTCCATGATTGGCACTTCGGGGCCGTTTATTTCCATCAGTACGTTGTCCAAGTGCAGTCCGGTCAAGGCTGACAGCACGTGCTCAATGGTGGAAACCTGGGCTTCGCCGCTGCGCAGGGTCGTCCCCCGGTTAGTCGAAACCACCAACTTTACATCGGCTGGAATGACGGGCTGATCAGCCAAGTCCACCCGCTGGAAACGAAAGCCGTGGTTGGCTAGTGCTGGTTTGAAGGTCAGCGTGACCGCTTTTCCGGTATGTAGGCCAACCCCACTCAGAGAAACCGCTTGTTCGATAGTGGACTGCTTCATAGATCCGGATGTGTTTTCAGCGCGCAAGGTACGGAGCGCAGGCCGAAATCCGCGCATTGGCAAAAGTTAGCCTCTGGTCTCATAAGGAACGCGGGCCACAATGGAGCGGCCCAAGGTCAGTTCGTCGGCATATTCGAGGTCGCCCCCAAAGGAAACCCCGCGCGCAATGGCACTGACCTGCACCCCCAACGGCTGTAACCGCTTAGAAAGATAATAGATGGTCGTTTCGCCCTCAATGGTTGGGCTGATGGCCATAATTATTTCTTTCACCTCGTGTTCGCGCACCCGCTGGGTCAAGGATTCGATCTGTAGGTCGCCCGGACCCACACCTTCGATGGGGGAAATGATGCCCCCCAATACATGGTAGAGGCCGCGATATTGGCTGGTTTCCTCGATGGCCATCAGATCGCGCACATTCTCCACTACGCACACCAAAGATCGGTCGCGCCGGGCATCGGCGCAAATCTGGCACACTTCGTCGTCGGCCAAATTATGGCAGATACGGCACTCGCGGATGCCTTCGCGCAAGCGCACCAACGCCTCGGTAAATTGGAGGGTAATGCTTTTGTCCTGCTTTAACAGATGCAAGACCAGGCGAAAGGCGGTTTTGCGACCAATGCCGGGCAGGGAAGCAAAGGCCTCGACGGCTTTTTCGATGAGTTTGGAAGAAAAAGTCATGTGCTGGTTATTGGTTAATCAGTTATTGGTCAATAGAGGGTAGCAGGGTGGTAAAATAGGGATATTTTATATCGACCAAGAACAAACCCTGCGGCGGTACGCTGAAGCTTTGCCGCAAAGCCTGCTGGTTGTCCAGAGCGGTCTGCACATCGGCTATACTCAACTTGCCCAAGCCTACGCGCAAGCAAGCACCCACCATTAGCCGCACCATGCCACGCAAAAAACGGTTGGCACTCACGTGAAATACTAAGTGTTCTTGCTCCTGTACCCAGGCGGCGCGATACAGCTGGCAATCGTAGGAATCGACCCCACTATTGGTTTTGCAAAACGGAAAAAAGGCGGAGTAGTTGGAAAAAAAGTCTGTTACCAACTGCATTTTTTCAAGGTTCAAGCGGTCGAACTGTGGAAAAAACCAGGCCGTTTCCGTCGCGAAGGGGTCCTTGCGCCGGGTGATATGGTACTCGTAGCTGCGCTCGAAAGCATCGTAACGCGCATGGGCATCGGGAGACACTGGCTGAATACCATACACCGCAATATCGTCGGGAAGCAGGCCATTCAGGCGGTGCAGCAACGTAGACGGCAGCTCTTGGTCCGCATCTAAATGAGCCACGTAACAGCGGGCATGTACACCCGCATCCGTCCGCCCACAACCCGTCACTTCACTCGGCTGACCAAGCACGATTCGCAACGCCTGCTCCAAGGTTGATTGTACCGAAGGGCCATTGGGCTGCACCTGCCAGCCGCAGTAGCGCGTTCCACGGTAGGCCAGGGTGAGAAAATAACGCATGACGGCGAAGAGTAAAAATCAGGATGTGGCGTGATCCAAAAAACGGTCGCAGGCCGCATCGAGCATCAGAAAGACAGACTCAAATCCCGCATCGTCCAGATAAGGATCGGGTACACTACGGCCCTCGCCAGAGTAACTGTAATCGAGGATGCGCTCGACTTTGGCGCGGTGTTCCTCGGTTTCAGCCAAACGTAGTACGTCGCGCAGGTTCTGGCTATCCATAACAAGGATTTTGTCAAAGTGTTCAAAATCAGCCCTTTGAAAAAGCCTGCCCCGTTGTGTACAGATGTCGATGCCGTGGCGCGTAGCTGTAGCGATGGAGCGCGGGTCGGGCGGATGGCCAATGTGCCAATCGCCCGTACCCGCACTTTCAATCTGCCAATCAAGGTTTCGCTGGGTCACTTTGTGGCGCAAGATGCCCTCGGCCAAAGGGCTACGGCAGATATTGCCGAGACAAACCATGAGGATGCGCATAGGTAGTTATTGGTTAATTGGTTATTAGTTGAT
>JAYUXG010000469.1:0-3434 GCA_043753125.1 Saprospirales bacterium
TTGTCCGCCCAAGCCAATATTTTTGGCTGCGCAATGCCGATGCCCGGATCGAGGCGCATAGCCTCCAGTACGGGTTCCAGCCAGCCAGGGGCCACCTCCACATCTGAATTGAGGATGACGTAAATATCCGCCTGCACCTGTCGCAAAGCCTCGTTATAGCCCTGCGCAAATCCGTGATTACGCTGTAAATCAAGTATTTCCACCGCTGGATACTGTGCCCGCAGGAAATCTATCGAATCGTCGGGTGAGCCATTGTCGGCCACGATAATGCGCGTGTCCGGGCTGTGGGCGACCACTGAAGGGAGGTATTCTGCCAAGTGCTGGCGGGTGTTGTAGTTTAGGATGACGATAGCTACGGCTACGGTTGTGGTCATTTGGGTCTCCGTAGGGCCCCCCCCCCCCCGACCCCCCCGTAAAGGGGGGGAGTGCATCTTGCATGGGCAAGATTGGCTCATTTTTCGGTTCGTGGGTGCTTCCCCCCTCCTGGCGGGGGGGGAAGGAGGCGCCTACACTAGGAGAAGCATACTTCGCCAACCGTCGTTCTATGTCCAGTTTATCCGCCTCGATCTGAGCCTGCAACGCTTCCAGGCCGTCCAGTTTTTTATCCGGGCGAATAAAATCGAGTACTTCTACGGTCAGGGTTTGACCGTACAGATCGCCGTCAAAGTGGAGGATGTTTACTTCAATGACTTGACGGCCAGCGTTTTGTATAGTGGGCCGATGGCCGATGTAAAGCATAGCACCCCCCTGCCCCCCCGTGAAGGGGGGGGGTACATCCTGCGTTGGGAAGATTATTTCATTGTCATAGGAAAGGCTATGTTCGTGGGTAGTTATATCCCCTTTACGGGGGGGCAGGGGGGGCTTCACTCGCGCCGCATAAATACCCGCTGGCAGAATAATCTTGTGGGGATCGGCAATTTGGACATTGGCCGTTGGAAAACCAATGGTGCGCCCAATGTGGTCGCCATGCACCACCTGGCCGGAAAAGGAGAACGGATGTCCCAGCAGCCGATTGGCGTGTTGCACGTCGGCGGCATCCAGGGCCTTTCGGATTTTGGACGAGCTGACGGCAATGGCATCCACTTCCTGCGCCGGTATTTCATCCACCGTAAAGCCAGCGTGGAGCGCATACTGTTTCAAAAAATCGATGTTGCCTTCGCGGTTGTTGCCAAAGCGGTGATCGTAGCCAATGACAATATGGGCAGGCTGGAATTTTTTGACCAAAAAATCTTCGACGTATTGCTGGGCGGTTAGGCGGGCAAAGTAGGCGTCGAAGGGCACCACCACTACGTTGTCCACGCCACAAGTAGCTAATAGGCCAATCTTCTCTGCGGTGCTGGTAATCAACTGGAAAGTCGGGTCGCCGGGGAGCAACACCGTGCGCGGGTGCGGGTCGAAAGTGATGACCACGCTCTCGCCGCCCGTGGCCTGGGCCATGGACTGTACCTTTTCCAAGATGCGCCGATGGCCAGTATGCACCCCATCGAACGAACCGATGGTGATGACGGCCTTTCGAAAAACGGGTAGGGTAGTCAAATCCGTGAAAACGCGCATAGCAGCGGCAAAGGTAGGAAAATACAAAAGGCCCATCCGTGGATGGGCCCATTGCAACAAACAAAACCAACTAAAAAAACCTGCTTACGTGTGGAGAGGGTTGGCCGCGCTTGTACTTTCCACCTTGGCCAACCAGTTATTTGGTGTAGTATGACCTTAAAAACGGCGGGGCGGGGTGGAACGCTGCCAGGGGATGAAAAAAAATTGAAAAAAAATTCTGCCCCCCGTTTTCGTGCATCTCCTGCAAGAGCGTATCAAAAAAGCCCATGCTCTACTCCAAATTGCGTGTCATGCAGAGCGTGGGATGGCATACGGAGGTTTTTTATGATGGAATACTCGGCTCGGTCTTCGGCCTCGGATGTCACGCCTTACGCCTCTGCATGACACGCGATTAGTGCGCATTTTATAGAAAATGGCGGGTAAATCAGCCAAACGGTTTCTGCCTCCAGCCACACTTCGATCTGGCGTGGATTTTCGGGGATTGGTAGATGATGATTTCGCTCATGGGTGGTTTGGTTGATGATTATTTATCTAAGTCAGCCATTTGTTTTTCCACCCAAATCAAATTATTCCGAAACTTAACATAACTGGAATATTTATCAACCAATTCCTGCCACAACGTTTGACATTGCTCGAAATATTCTTTTGCTTTTACTTTATCTCCTTTTGGGTCTCTGTAAAACCGTCCCAACTGCGAGTAGGAAGTGGCCAGCCCATTTTTGAAGTTCACATTTTGCGGATAGGCAGCGTGGAGCTCTTTCATCAATTTGGCAAAGTCTTCAAAGAACTGCAAGGTCTTTTCCAAATGGCCGAGCGCGGTGTGCGTTGAGCCGAGTTTTTCATAGGAAGTGGCCAGCCCGTTTTTGAAGTTCACATTTTGCGGACAGGCAGCGTGGAGCTCTTTCATCAATTTGGCAAAGTCTTCAAAGAACTGCAAGGCCTTTTCCAAATGGCCGAGCGCGGTGTGCGTCTCGCCGAGTTTTTCATAGGAAATGGCCAGCCCGTTTTTGAAGTTTACATTTTGCGGATAGGCGGCGTAGAGTTCTTTTGACAATCGGGAGCGTTCTTCAAAGAACTGCAAGGCCTTTTCCAAATGGCCGAGCGCGGTGTGCGTTGAGCCGAGTCTTTCATAGGAAATGGCCAGCCCGTTTTTGAAGTTTACATTTTGCGGATAGGCGGCGTAGAGTTCTTCAAGCAACTTGACTTTGTCTTCAAACAACTGCAAGGCCTTTTCCAAATGGCCGAGCGCGGTGTGCGTCTCGCCGAGTTTGGTGTAGGAAACAGCCAAGTTATCTTGGTAAAAAGTGTTTTCAGGATTTTCGTGGTACAATTTAGCATAGGCTTCCGAACTTTTTGCCTGGGCCTCCAGCGCAGCTGGCAGGCTACCAGTGGCGGTGTGCAAGATGCCCAAAAAACTATATGCATTAGCCACCTGCTATGCCTCCGCTTTTGAGTGGGCGATGACCAGCGGATACAGCCGCATGGCTTTATCATACAAGTGGTTTTCCCGATAAAAATCAGCCGCATCCCGCAAAATCTCCAAGTCCGTACTGTCCAAGCGCACCAACTGGTCGTACTGCGCCTCGGCCCTGGCCGGATCAAATTTCAGGCTGTACATATCCGCCAGCAGGCGCACAGCGGCGATCTGCTGCTGTTTTTCTTGTTCCAGGGCTGTTTTTTGGGCATCCAGTTCCTTTTGGGCAACGACCAGGCGTTTTTGTTCTTGCAGGATTTGCTCCGTGCGCCCGGCCGGGTTGGCTCGTTCGAGGGTGGCAATGGCCGCGTCTATTTTTCCGGCTTTGAAGAGTTCGAGGGCCGCTTCATAAATCGGGGCCACATCATCGAAATTGACGCGGGCAAATTTTTCGGCTAAGGCAGTA
>JAYUXG010000470.1:0-3414 GCA_043753125.1 Saprospirales bacterium
CCCCTTTTGCTCCCCTGCCGCCGCCCAGCCAACCCCGGCTATCCATGCCTACCTAAGTGTCCGCTCACCCCCGGACACCCTACTCTTTGAGGTTTCTGATGTAGCCAACTATCTCACCATTGGCGACACGATTCCCACTGCGTTGTTCTTCAGCACTGTCCCGGTAGATTTACTGCGCGAAATCGACTACATCGCCGATTCGTTGCAAGCGACGGTGGTGGGCCGTCAGCATTTTGCCTGGAACGACAGCATTGAGGCGTACTGGGTGAAAATTACCCAACACTGGTTCGAGCATCAATCTTTGCTGCTCTACAATCGGCATCGCCAAACTTTTACCGATCGCGTCACCGTGGCGGAATGGTATGGCGGCGATGGCGGCCAAATCCTGATTGGCACCTGGCTGTTGGACTACGACGGCGATGGCCAACGGGACCTGCTGCGCAGGGAGATCGAACATAGTGCCGTGCCAGAAGGGGAGGAGGTGCGGGATGTTTTTCGGGAATCCGCCGTGTGGCTTGCCTGGCAAGATGGCCACTTCGTAGAACGGCCCGTGGTGGTGGACAGTGTCTTTCTGGCCAAGCACTTTCCCTTGCGGACACCGTGGTGAGGGGGGGTCGGCAAAACGCTGGACATCGCTCATAACGCCTGCTGTTGCTTTATTTTCGTGAACGTCTTGTCTTCGATCCGGTACAGACCGGAAACGTAGCCTTTCGGTTCGGTGGTGGTCGTCGAATCCGCGTCGGTCGGTTTGGCATTATAGTAGGGAAAATGAAAGTGGACGGCCAGCCCGTCCTTGGAGTCCAGTTCATAGGCCACCATTTGGACAGGCTCCAGGTAGAAGGGTTTAGCCAGGTGTTTTTCCGCCCAAGGCAGGGCCGCTTGATAAGCCATTTCCCGGTACTCGCTGCTTCGCTTGGCTTCCGTATTGATTTCCCAACCGGGCATCAGCGTCGCCACGGCCAGCCCTTTTTTCCATTCAAAATCAATCGCCATGATCTTTTCCCGCTCTTGCCAACCTGTCGGTACTTTCCAGTGGCCGTTGGGTATAATGTCTTGAAATTGTTGATGATAGGCCGTGTCTTCCATCATCTCCACGAAAACACTGGTTTGTTGGGGCGATGCTTGGGCATTCCAGACGGCCAATATGGCCGCGAGAGTTTGTTCACGCACCACTGCCGTCGGCTCGGCAAAGACCAGGAGGTAAGCAGCTTGATCCATTACCCCCACCGATAATTTTTCCAACCCTTGGTCTTTTAGTACCTTAAACAATTTGCGGGCTTGCCCAACCCCTAATTGGGCGCACTCATGCGCCGTCTGTACTTGTTCGGTGGTCAATCCCAGATCAGTCACATCTTTCTGCCAGTTCAGTACGATCTGTACTTCCGGGTCCGCCTTGTCGGCGATAAGCGCGACTTTTTTGCCGTAATAATAGGCCATCACATCCAGCACGTTGATGTTGGATTGAAGCACTTCGAAGCGGCCGGGAAATTTCGCTTCCAACCAGATCTCTACATTGTTTCTTACAGTTTTTTTTCGGAAACAACCAAATAGAGAAAACATGGCGAAGCAAAAAAGAAGGACGGTGAAAATGGAATGGAAAAGCGATGTTGACTTCATTTTAACCATTTTTCTTTACCATAATATACATTTCCTCTGGTGTATGTTGAAATGTTTTCTTCACTCAAAAAGTGATTGAAAAGTGCTTTATTTACGGAGCAATCTTCATCATTCAGATATCTCACCTGTAATCCTTTTATGATCAATTGCCCAAGTCCAAAAGGGATTATTTTATAATTTGGGTATTTTTCTTTAATTTTTCGCTCCACCAATTTAAAGACATCTGCAAATTCTTCAAAAGGGGAGGTCGTAACTACATTTACCGCCGAATACGCTTTACCCTCTTTCTGATCCAGAATAACTGTTGTATCTAATCCATAAATCTGGTAGAAATCTCCAAGTAGACTTACTGAAAAATGTAGTTCCTTACAGTGCGTGCAATTTTCGACTTTATTTTTTTGGATGATTAATGCAGAACTAAAACTTGGTGCTTGGCCATAAGTTGTGCCGTCTATTTCTTTCCCAGTTTCCTCGTCAATCTGTCCAGTAAAATTTTTCCACCTGTGTTGAAAAATTCCCTGATCGTGGGTATTTTCAACCACAATTTTTTCTAGTTCTTTGATGCCAGCATACTCAAAGTATATTCCTGCCTCTCCACGGTTAATTCCGATTGGATAGTATTTCTTTATGGCCTCGTAAATTGGCCAAAAATTGTAAATTGTTGATTGGAATCCAAATTTATGTTGTATTTTTTTACACCTGTTTTAATTTTTCTTTTGTCTATAGGCAGCGATTCTCGGTTTGCCAATTATTTTGTTGATGCGGAAATGGCTGCCTTTGATTTCGCCTTCGCAAGGCTTGCTTAAGTTGCTACAAAAGAACCCAAATGGCGGTTAGTACGAAGATGGAGAATAAGAAGCAACTAATTAACCAAAACTATTCAAACCTAACTTTCACCGTCACCCCCTCCCAGCTATCGGTACGAAACGGAGAAGCCGGGAAGCCCTCCACATTGAACAAATTGGCATCCTCGGGCGCATTGGCCCAGGCGTAACGCACGGCGACCGGCGGCAGCCCCATGGGGTGGCGCACCATGACTTGGTCGCCCCTGATCTCGGCTTTGGCATAATGGAAAACGCGGTCAAAGGCAGCGATTTCAAAACCTTTTAAATAGCCAAACTTGTCCTTGGCCACCAAGCCGCTGCCCGTGAACCGAAAGGACAGGATCGCTTCGTCTTTTTCAAAACGTACCGCCTCGAACATCGGGCCAGAGGGCAACACGTCCTGCTGGTAGGTATACTTTAAGGCACTGGCCGCCAAGCGTTTACCTACGTCCTGTTTGTTGGTCGGGTGTACATCGTGCGGATTGCCGATGTCGGTAGTGACGGCCATGCCAGTGTTGGGCAGCTGCAAGGTCATGGTCTGTGCCTCTCGCAGCTCCGCCCAATCGCTGCCTTGATTGCTGTTCTGGTAAGCCCCAAAAGAGGAAAGTTGCACGAAATAAAACGGAAAATCTTCTTTCCAGCGGGACCGCCAATCCTGGATCATCAGTGGGAAAGTCGTGCGGTACTGGTAGGCCCGGCCAGCGTTGGATTCGCCTTGGTACCACAGGGCACCGCGTAGAGCGTAGGGGATAAGCGGCGCGATCATGGCGTTATAGATCGCCGTGCCGACGTTGTTGCTCGAGTGGGCAAAAAAATGCGGTTCGGCAAAAGAAGGCATGAGTTTCCAGTCGTTGTCCGCCAACGGGATGCGCTGCGTCTCGGTGCTGACAAACAGGTCATTTTCGGAACCCATGAGGCCCAGGCCAAACCAGTCGGGTTCGATGGCCCGGTCCATTTTAATCATCAGTTTGTT
>JAYUXG010000471.1:0-3414 GCA_043753125.1 Saprospirales bacterium
ATGTTATATCAGAAAAATAATATGGGTTAAAATATCGGTGGCGCAAAGGAACCCCCTATAAAACGCTCACTGCCAATTTTTTGTTTTGATACCAGTTCAATTTTAATTGCACGACCTTTGCACTTAACGAAGTGGCTTTGTTGGGCATCCAGGTACCCACCGAGAAGGCCATTTTTCCTACCGGCGTTCCACTCGTGCAAACCGGGTATTGTCCGGGGGTTACTGGAGAGGAAATTCGTCAGATGCAATCAATACAAAACGTAAGGACAGTAAATACCCTTGGTGGGAACAGCGCAACTTCTACTTGCCAATAAAATACCGATCACTTTTGAACATTGCTCACAAGTCATCATTAAATATAGTCAGCGCAGAGTGGTTTTGAACGGAATCAATCGTTTGTTTTGAAGAATTTGTTCGAAATCACTTTGCGTTGGCTACAAACAAAACAGTGTTTTCATGAGAACGTTAACTAGCTTTTTGCTCATTTTAAACGCCACGATAGTATTTTCACAGACCTTGGATTCGTTTCGCCTGGATTTCAAATCTGCTTTGTCCCCAACGTTTTCCGAAGATGATTTGATTGCCATGAAGATAAAACATCATAAGATATTGACCTACTATTCATATGGCCAGCAGCAAAGCGATTCAAGCCAGCTCGTTGGCCCACAATTTCCATTGCGCACCTTCCGCAAGGATAGCCTGTATGTCAACAACTTACCTTATTTATTGTCCTCTGCAAACATAGACCAACGGCTATTGGCGTTCATGGTGATCGGCGCAGCAGGTGACAGCTCGATGGCCAAGCCTTTGCTCCATCGAATGGCAATGGAGCAAAATCCTTCTCTGCTGTATCATGGGGCTATATCCCTCTACCTTATTGGTTGCCAGGAGACTACGCCTATCTTTGACCTATTGGTGAAAAATGAAGAATTTGGGCCTTACTACTTTCATTCTTTCTATGTTCACCTCAATAAAGACTCTCTACTCCAAACTGCCTTGAGCCGTATAGGCAGCGATGATCCAAAAGCAAAAACTTTGGCCGCTTATGTGTTGGGCTTTACCAAAATAACAAAGGCCAGCGAAACTGCGTTGCGAAAGGCAGTGCAAGAATGGGACATACCTATAAAAGGATATGCCATTATCTCCCTGAAACAGTTGCAGGTCGGCAACCTGCTACCTTTGCTCAAACCCTTGTTGAACGATCCGTTGACCAGGGGCATCGCCTTAGAATCTTTGGTGGAAAGCCCCGATGAGAAAGATTTCCGTTATGTAAAACGGCTCGCCGAAAAGGAAAATCCGGTCACGGTAGAAGTGTTGAATGGCTTTTACAAATCCACCAAACCCGAAGCGGTAAAACACTGGTTGTACTTATTGCGAACCAAACCCCTGCCGGAAAAACGTCTTTGGTTCTCGGTTAATCAACAACCTCTGCTCAGTATTGACGCGCTTTTGCCGGAGGTTCGCAGGACCCTGAGAATGGCTAAGGATGTGTACGTTTTGCAACAATTGAGTCGAGCCTTGCAGGGACGGACCGATGACAAGTCAGTGCAGTTGATCATTGATTTGCTGCGTCATCCTGATCCAAAAGTGCGGTTTTGGGTAGCCGATTGGAACAAGAACTGCCGCACACCTATACTGGCCAAAGAAATACCGGCTTTGCTGGCCGACTCGCAGTTAAGGGTGGTGCCACTCACTACCATGGCCATCGAAAATGAGATAGATACCCTACAAACCTTGTTTGAGGGGATATATAAAAATCCACTGGTCGCTGGCTGGCAGGAAGCCGCAGTGGACTACCTGTCCACTTTTCCCAAAATGCGCCATCGTGCGTTTTTTATAGAATTATTAGAAGGCGACAATAGGCAACGAAGTATCGGTGTCGCTCAACAGGCTGCGCTTGGGCTGGGAAGGCTCAAAGACGTAGCGGCAGACGATCTAATCATTCAATCCAGCCATCTCTGGCGCGAAGAGAGCGATTCCAATGCGTATTATCATTTGCTGGCCCTACAGATGTTGAAGACGGAAAAAGCCAAAGCGGAGATTCAGAAATACTTGACCAGTAAAGAAAAACAAATGCGCGAGTTTGCCCAGCGTGCTTTGGATAATTGGGAGTAACCCGCTATAAAAAAATTACTATGTGTTATTCCCTGCTCACCCCTCGCTGGTACATCGTTATCAGAAGAGGCTCGACAGTTGTCCCTATTGGTTATGGAGAAGGCATGTGTCCAGGTCAACTCGGTCAAGATTTAAGAGCAAACCAGCCCTCAAACACCTTTATGAGTACAACGACTGGCGTTGGCCTCACAACCAGCTGCCAATAGTTGGACTCATATTTTCTTCACTTTTCTTGCCCCTGCCCCATAAGATAGGGCAGGGGCAAGAAATAACAAAATTAAAGCACATGAAAAAATTACTCTTATTGGGTATGCTGTTTGCGGGCATATCTACGTCCTGTTCCACATCAGTAAAAGAAATCATAGTCGATGCACAATCAGGCGAAATTGTTGGAGGCTATACCAATAAAGGCCATTTTTCTTTAATATATGGCCAGCGTAAAAAAGATATGTCAGAAATTGAAACCAAGAACTGGAGAGAGAAGGGGATAAACCTTATATATACACCTGATACTATTGCAACGCTATGCACTATTATTGTAAAAGATACAGAAATGTACACTACAATGAAAGGATTAAAAAATGGAGATAATATAGAAAAGGCAAGAAAAATATATGGAAAACCACTACAGGACAAGAAAATAAATTACGATATAGGAGGCCATATATATTATATTGGAAGCGGTTTATTTTACAAAGGATTGACCATATACTATAATGAGGCTGATGGAAAAATTATTTCTATTCAAGTGGGGAAAAACCTGCTTCAT
The DNA here is from genome assembly GCA_043753125.1 of Saprospirales bacterium. Lineage (GTDB taxonomy): Bacteria > Bacteroidota > Bacteroidia > Chitinophagales > Saprospiraceae > M3007. Next base: position 2,885 of record JAYUXG010000471.1, read on the forward strand.
TAAACATTATCATGTATAATATTCTGATTTGAGATTAAAGGCATATGTTGGTTATGCAGGAGCACCTAGATAGCTCCATTTTCAAGAAAAAATAAAGTAAATCTCATGAAATACGTAGTTCTAATGAGTATTCTACTTGTAGCCGTGTTTGTGTCCTGCTCCCCAATTATCAAAGAAACGATTGTTGACACAACAACAGGCGAAATTGTTGGAGGCTATACCAATGAAGGCCATTTTGCTTTAATAAATGGACACCGTAAAAAAGATATATCAGAAATAGAAACCCAAAATTGGAGAGAGAAGGGAATAGGATTTATGTATACATACGATAAAAATGAAAATATTTATGCAATTACTGAACTGGTTGCAAAACCAAACTATTGACTATCAATGCTTTATGAAAAAAAATACCGTTTTTGCATATAAAATTTCATATAAAACATTGATAATCAATAACTTGATTCGATTTCTGAAAAACAAACGTAAATTCAAGTAATTGATTGTCAATCGTTTAAATTGATACCAGTTCA
>JAYUXG010000472.1:0-8323 GCA_043753125.1 Saprospirales bacterium
CCTGCGCCCCCCAATAACCACTGCGCCTGCAACGACTGTCCGCACATGAAGCGCAACACGTTGGAAAAACTCTACCTCTGCATGGAACACGAACTGCCGGAAATTGTGCTGCCAGATTGGGTAATTGCCCAGGGCCGGGCCTCTATTGACCGGATGTTGGAGGTGTCGGCCAAGGCAGGATTGGTCAGCTAGCGAGAACTGGACAGGCGAAGACTTGAAGATTGAATGAGCAGATCGGACTGCCGCGATAACATTGCCCTCCATTCGCCAAGCCAAGGGCCGTCTGTTAAGATTTCTCTAAACACAATTCGATAGTGTGGATTGGCGTACTTTTATCCGCTCAAATTTTTTTTCACTATTTTCAACCTACCGTTTGATTCATGAAAAATGCGATTTTAATGCTCGCCTTCTTCCTGGCTGTTGGTATCGCCACGGCGAATGCCCAAGCCTGCCATGCTACTGCTGGTGCAGGTAAATCCTGCTGCGCTTCGAAAGCTGCCAGTGCTGCCGCCAAAGACCCCACCATCGAGAAACGCCAAGCTGAAAATGGCGCGATGAGCTATGTACGCAAAGAGGCCGACCAGCAAGGCAATGTGCGCTTCGTGAGTGTCACGTACGACGAGGGCCAAAATTCCTTCGTAAACGTTGCTCCACCCGCTACTGCCACTGCTACTACGGTGACCGAAGCCGAAAAAGTCAACGTCGTCAAAAAGCAAACTTCCTGCGCTGCTGGCGCGAAGAAAGCCTGCTGCGCCGGAGGTGCCAAGAGTAGCACGTCCTCTGCTGCGACCAAGGTCGAACAAAAGTAATGCTGACCTAGCTTAGGGTAATTTTGCCTGTTTGGCTCCACCGCCATCTCCGTTTGCTCGGAGATGGCGGTTTTTTTGTGCAACGTTTCACCGAAATGCTTGATTTAGCAAATTTTTTTTTATTGCACGTAGCATCTTTGTGAGAAACGTGTTTGTAAAATTGAAAGTGATGCACCGAGAATAATAGAAAAAACCTGAAAAACCTTTTTGAAACTTAGCGGCTGCTGCCTGACGTGTAGGAAGATGCGTTGGGCAGCAGATTTTTTTCAAGCAGCTGTACCTAAATGGTGAAATATATATTCTTGGTGTGTACTCTCTGCGGAACTGCCACGCTCTTGGCCCAACGCGATTCCACCCTGTTGCTAGCCCCTGAGCGGCTACAGGAAAAAGACATCGTGACCCGCAACTTGGACCAACGGCGTACAATGGCCATCTCTGCCACCCGCAGTTTGGAGGATATAGAACGCCTGCCCTGGTCGGTCTGGGTCATCACTGCCGACGACATCCTGCGCTACGGATTTGTCACCCTCGGCGATGTGTTGAAGGCCGCTCCCGGTATCCGGGTGTCGCCCTCGGGCAATGCGCTGGAAGGCGAGACTTTTTTGATGCGCGGACTATCGGGCAATCAGTACGTCAAAATCCTGATCAACGACGTACCAGTGAAGCCTTCGGCGGCAGCGGGTATCTCCATCGGCGCGCAACTGCCGATCAGGCAGGCCCAACGCATCGAGGTGCTGTACGGCCCGGCCTCGGCCATCTATGGCGAAGAAGCCTGCGTTGGCGTAATCAATATTATCCTGAAAGAGTCGGAGCGGCCAATTTTTACCCAGGCCGATATTTCCTTTGGCAACGACGGGTACAACAGCCTCGACGTGATGTGCGGCGGGAAATTGGGCCGGGATAAAAAGATTTTCCGCTTCAGTGCCTACGGCAGCAGCACCGTGCGGGAACGGACGGACTTATACTACGACCAGAACCTGTTCAATCTTAGCAACTACCTGCCCCTTGGCTTCGATGCTTCGCTGTACCGCCAAAATCCGAACTTTATTCCTTCGGATGCGGACAGTCTGCCGAAGACCGTGGCAGCAGTCCACGAAAGCCGTCTTTTTGGCATCAACCTGACCTTTCGGGGGCTCCACTTCACTTACCACCGCATGGGCCGTACGGACTACAGCCCGTTGGGGCTGAATCCGCTGGCCGTGTCGTGGAGCAATTCCGCCAACCAACTGCTCGAGCGCACCGAGACGTTCGCCTTAGGTTTTCAGCGTATCCGCCGCCTTTGGGTCACCAACACTAATATTTCCTTCCTGAAGTATCGCATCGGCAATACATCTACTACGAACTACATTTTTGACCGTCTGAGTGCCGCCAATTTCCAATTTGACTTACAGCAGGCTCCGGGCATTCCAGATTCTGCGGTGCTCTTGCAACGGGCATTTGCCAAACTGGCGCAGGGCAGTCGCTACACCGTGGCCAGCGGTTTTGATGCGCGATTGGAATCGCGGCTGAACGCCAGGTTGGGCTCGAGATTTCACCTGGATGCCGGGTTACAAGTCAACTTTGGCGGCGGCGTTGCCCCCAGTAGTCATTTGGTCAATCCTGTGGATATTACGGTGCTCGGTAAAGTTAAGCCCAACGGGGGAAAACCTTTCCAGCCCTATTTTGCTGGAGAGCTAGAGGTCACGGCCTTTGGCCAATTGGAGTGGCGGATGCGCCAATGGTCGGTACTGGCGGGTACGTCCGCCAATTTTTCGGACCAGTACAAGCGATCGTTTCCCGCTGCGCCCCGCGCCGCTGTTTTTTATCGGGTCGACAGCGTGTGGTCGGTGTTTACAAACTACGCTATGGGTTTTCGCCGCCCTTCTCTGTATCAGATTGGCCAGTCCTATGTATTGACCGTGGAAAATTCGGCCACCGGCGAGAGCAGCATTTCGCCCGGCCGCAACGCGCCGCAGCGCGCCGAGACCTTCCGTTCCTTCGAAGCAGGGGTGCGCTATCACCGAAGACGCATCCGATCACAGTTGACCTTTTTTCGAGAACAGGGCGATCAGCTGATCCGGCCCGGTTTTTTGCAAAAAGAAACCCCTGCCGGGGACGGCTCATGGAGCTATGGCTATCGCAACACGCCGGGCCAGGCCCTGTCTATGTGGGGATGGCAGGCCCAGTTTGTCACGGAAAACTATATGCTGCAAAACGTGGAACGACTTAGTCGCTACCGGCTGCGGGCCCGCACGGAGATTTTTTTCCAGTATGCCCGTGGCCGGGAGTGGTATGGCGACCTGCGCATGCCGACCAGCGATGTGTTCAATGCCCCACGCCGCCAGACCCAGGCGAGGTTCGTGGTCGCAGCCAGTAAGCTGGAACTGATGCTGTCATATAACCGGCAAACCACCACGTTGAGTAAATCTATACTGTACCGTAATCAGCGGCAACGCGGCACTCTGGAACATTACCCTACTTTCAACACTTGGGACACCCGAGCGCAGATCTACCTCTCCAACCACTTTTTGGTCTATTTGCAGCTGCAAAATATGTTCAACCGGCACTACGCCGGGCTGGATGCCACGGGTACTTCCGACGACCTGCTGTACAATCCGCAGCCTGGTCGGCTGGTGCGCTTTGGTTTGAATTACAACATGAACTGACTTTTACTTGGTACACGGCCACACATAGTCCGATAGTGGGTAGTTTTTGCCCTGGAAAGAAAAATGCCACCACTCGGTACGGATGCCCTTGAAACCGACCGTTGCCAGCGTTTCGCGGAGCAGGCGGCGGTTGTTCAGCACTTTGGCGGGCAGGTTGGTATGGTCGGTGTGGGCAGCCACGCCGAAGAAATCGTAGGGAGTACCCATGTCGAGTTCGCTGCCCTTGGCATCCACGATGGTCAGGTCCACCGCAGCCCCGCGCGAGTGCATGGAGCCTTTGACGGGCGGGGTCACGTAGTCGGCATTGGGCACCTTGTCCCACAGCCGCTGCTGGTAGGGCCGGGGCCGGTAGCAGTCGAACATTTTCAGTCCTAAACCCTTCTTTTGCAACGCCTTGTGCGCCTTTACAATGGCTTCTGCCGCTTCCGGGCGCAGCAGACAGCGTGGGCAGTCGTATATCTTTGCCTTCGTGAAGTTGTCGGTCGTGGCGTAGCGGATGTCCAGCCGGATGCTGGGGTCCAAGGCGTTCACTTCCGCAAAGCCATGCTCTGCCAAGTCCGTTGGCCTGGTGCTTGGCACCGGCTTCGGGCGGCTTGGCGTTCCAGTGTTGTCCAATATGGGTGGAGAGGCTTTCATTTCGCTGCCGGTCTGGTCCACTTGGTCTTTGGTGGGGGGCAGCGTGTCGGTCGGCACCGAATCCGGGATGGCGGGCGGCGGAGTGACCGTAATAGAGGGCTGTACCGGAGCGGTGCCGGACGTGGGCGCATCGTGCTGGCAAGCCAACAGTAGCAGTAGGAAGGGGAACAATAGTTTCATTTTATGTAATTGCTTAGCACTGGGACAATGCCCCAGAATATTGGTCATGATATTTTCAATCCTATAAAAGCGGATGGTGACCGGCAAAAGTATGGGTCATTCACACTTTTTTACCAATTATGGAAGAACGAAAGGGATGCTTTTGGCGTTTTAACTGTCTTTTTTCATAAACGTTGTGGTGGTAGTACCCACTCCTGTTTATCCGCCCTTAAACTTATTGAACGTGAATTTGCTCGACAACCTCAACGTCCTCTATCGTCTTCACCATACTACTTCGGCCAACGAAAGCACTGCTCCCGCTTTGGCCAAGCCACGTTCCCAATGGCAACAGGCCCTGCGCCGGTTTTTGCCGCTGTCGCCCTTGCTTTTTCGGGGGCTGTTTGCTGCGGCCCAAGGTACACCGTATCCCGGTCAACCGCTGACCGGGCCAGGTGGTGCGGAGTATTCGCACGAGTCGGTAGCCTTCTACGACAGTGCCGCTACCGCCGATGGCTACTGGATGTTCGAGCCAGCCGACCCAAAGCCCGATTCAGCCGAGGTGGTGGTTTTTTTGCATGGCTATGGGGCCTATAACCCGATGGCTTACGGCAAGTGGATCAAGCATTTGGTGGCCAAAGGTAATATCGTGATCTACCCACGGTACCAACTGAACCTGATGTGGCCACGGGCCGATGCTTTCCCGGCCAATGCCGCCAAGGGAATTCGGAACGCCCTAAAAGCGTTGCAAAAGGGCGATCACGTCCGCCCCAAAACCGACCACGTGGCTTATTTCGCGCACTCTTACGGTGGAGTCATTGCCTCCAACCTGGGCGTGCATTGGGAGCGGCATGGCATTCCAAAACCATCGTCCATGTTGCTCTGCGAAGCTGGGAGTGGCCCGCTCAAGGGGGCGAGGTTGGAGGGGTACGGAAATCTGCCCGCCGATCTGCACCTCGTGGTAGTCGTTGGCGAAGACGACTACGTGGTGGGCGATGAATTTGGGCGGCTGGTGTTCCGTACAGCCGTGAACACGCCCCAACGCAATCTGGTTATCCAGCGGCGTTGTTCCGACGGGCAACGGTGGGTATCGTCGTCGCACTCTGAGCCATATAGTTATGATCTGGATTTCGATACGGGTGTTCGCAACTATACGTCCAAGCGGGTACTCTACACTTCTCGTCTGAACGAGGTGGATTTCAATTGTTACTGGAAGTTTGGCGATGCACTGCTGGACTGCACCCGCGACGATGGCTGCAACATGGACCTCGTCTTTGGCAACACGGCGAACCAACGCTATCTGGGCTGCTGGCCAAACGGCAAGCCCATGCGGGAACTGGAGATTATTTTGCCCGATGCGCTTCCCGCAGTTGCCCCCGCCGTGGCGGGCAATAAGCAACCGGCAAATTAGCACGCATGGGTCATCCTAGATTTTTGCAAAGAGCGGATAGATGTCGTTTCAACCACGATAGGAAGTTGTTACAATGACAAAAGATACTGAACCAAATCGTTTTTTTCGGCCTCAGTCAAACTGAGTTTTTTAAACTGATTGTAATGATTCACCACATCAATCAATTTTGGAAACCTGCCATCGTGGTAAAAACCGCCTTTTTGATGCGCCCACAAGCCTTTTAGCCCTTGGGTGACGTAACTTTTATCTGGCGAGCGGTTTGCTTGGAAATCATCAATGCCAATTTTTTCCGCTTTGTGGGTGTTCCATCCGGGTTCGGTAAAGAGCGGCGGGACGTGGCAGGTGGCACATTGTGCTTTGCCGTTAAATATGAGCATACCCCGTTGTGCCGCATTTTTGTCATATATGCTATCCGGTGCTTTTGGCGCGGGTATCGCCAACTGATAAAATTGCAATGCCGCCAGTTTGTCCGAGACCAAGTCGGGATTGCTCCTTTTGTTTCCATGGCCGACCTTCGCCGCGATGGGATATTGCTTTGCGTCCATTAACCTTGGATCATAAAAATTCCCCTGGCCTGCCAGTTCAAGGTTCGCCACATAGGCATTCCAATAGGTGACATTTCCCCAGCCACCAGTCCAGGTGTGGAGGTTGTTCCCAGCGTGGCCGAATGCTTCGGGAATCAAGGTGGCCGCTGTTTTTCCATCGGGGCGAAATCCTTTCCCATCCAGGTTGAGCAAGGCATCGAACTTGCCGGGACCCCAGGCCGCCAATACGCTCTTTACCGTTGCTTCATCCACGTTGAGCAATTGGGTGAGCGCGCTTAGGTCAGGCGCCATGGAGATAATTGCTCCGACGTTCAAATCCCGGTTAGGCCATCCATCCAAACGACTGCCTATCCCGGAGGGATGATCTACGGTAGAATGACAGGAGGCGCAAGTAAGGCCAACCTTCATCAGGTTTCCATCGCCATCGAAAGTGCCGACCACTCCCAAAACGGCGTTCGCTTTTATCAATTGGAGTGTAACCCAGGGGTCGTCCAGAAATTTGCCATCCTTGATTTGATTTTTCAAAACCGCCGGCAGGATGTCCAGGTCAACTTTTAGCCCTGCGTCCAATGCGGCCTTTGGCGTCAGACCGGCTCCTGTTCCCCCATGTTTGCTGTCGGCAATTGCTTTATGCAGTTGCAGTTTATCCGTCCAAAAAACTTCGTCACCAGAAGTCTCAAAACGAAATACCGCTTTGCCTTTTTCCAGCATATCATCCGCATTTTTTCTAATACTGGCATCGAAAAAATTAGGGTTTCCCGACTTATCCGGAGCCTCTCTTTTCCTTTGTACCGCATCGAATTTGAGTGACGAGCATAACAAAGGCAATGATGCCGACCGGAACGAGAAGAAGGCTGCGATTTTTCATGACTGGAAATTTTTTTTGAGTCTTTTCGACCCAGTTAGAAACCCCTACGCGTTTTAAAATGGCTCGGAATTGTAAAAAGATTGTAAAAAATTATGCCAAGGGTACTATTGGTATTACGGAGACCTGATCATGGACTATAAAACCGGCTGGGAACTGCTCTGGAACGGTCGGTGGCGGATTATGTGCGAAGCGGCCACCCAGTGTTACACGCGCTCCATTGTGGAGATGTTCGCGAGTTTGGTGGTGGCCTCTCCGGTTGCCTTTTGCTTTTTTTCCGCCGCTGGGCAGCGTTTTCAGACGTTAAATCCTCTTGCCCACCGATCACCTTAACACATCCGCTAAAATACGCCGCCCCCGCCAGGCGTTTTGCCTCCACGTTTTCAGAAGTTAAATTTTGAGGATATATTGGCAAAACCTGCGGATTGTTTCGCCAAGAAAACTGGAAAACCTATCTTCGCGCACTTTTACGCCGATTTTTGAAATACCCAGAACCTTTGTATGTTGTTTTCATCCACAAGTTATATGGTCCGTTCGTCTATGAAAAAAGTTGCTTTACACCTCATTTTACCCGTCCTGCTGTTGTTTACCCTGGCGGGGCAAGCCCAGGATATCCACTTTTCGCAGTTCTACCAGAGTCCGCTGAACCTCAATCCAGCCTTGACCGGGGTGATGAACTGCAACCACCGCTTGGTGGCCAATTACCGCAATCAGTGGGCTTCCGTTCTAAAACAAAATGCCTACAACACCTACTCGGCTTCTTATGACCAGAAAATTCCGGTCGGTCGTTACGACTATTTTGGCGTGGGCGGCACGCTGTGGGGCGACAAGGCAGGTGCTTCTGAGTTTGCTACCCTGCAAGGTCGCTTGTCGGGTTCCTACGCCAAGAAAATGGGCGGCTACCGCCGCAAGGCCCACTACCTCGTGTTGGGCGCGGACGTAGGTGTCAGCCAGCGCAGCATCAACAGCAACAACTTACAATGGCCCAGCCAAAACAATGGCAACGGGGTATTTGATCCGAACCAACCGGGTGACATCATCGAAGACCCCAACTTCCTCTTCGTGGATTTGTCGGCCGGTGCGCTGTGGTTCAGCGTGTTCGATGAGAACAGTAATTTCTACTTTGGCGGTGCCTTCAGCCACTTGAACCGTGCCAACCAATCTTTTGAAAATCAGAACATTCCGCTGTACTCGAAATTCACCTTTCACATGGGCGGCGAATTTATGGCCGGACAAAAATTCGGCATCGTACCGGG
>JAYUXG010000473.1:0-8319 GCA_043753125.1 Saprospirales bacterium
TGATTACTCCAAAAATTTAACCCCCAAAACTTCATTCTCAAATCGTTAATTTAGAAAAAATTCAACTCCTTTCCTGTCAAGTTTTTCCGGGCGTGTCCAATTTTTTCTCCCCCTACTAACCATCACCGCAACAGCTTCCCCAACTTCCAAAAAGGCGACCATTCCTTTTGCAAACGAAAGTAAGGCTGTTGCACGGCCCCAAAATGCCGCCGCACCCGTTCGATAGGCCGCAACATACTGCCCGCAAAGTCGAAAACAGGGACCTGCAATACCCGGTGTGCATAGCGCACCGCTTCCCAAGCTAACAGGATACCCGCCCCCGAAGCACGGTATTGTGGATCGTCGCCAGCCAACAGGTAGTAGGCTGATTGCGCATCCCAAACCAGATAGGCCACGGAATGGACCGCGTCAGTTTCCCGGTCGCGGGCAAAAAATAGTTCGCGCTGGCCGTGGGAGGTTAAGGCGGCATCCAAGCGTTCCAAAAAAAGTGTGGAAACAGGTGCTGGCAGGCCTTGGCGGGCGTAGCTGCGGTCGTGTACCCGTTGAAATTCAAGCAGGGAACCACCCAATTGTACTTGAACTCTTTTGGCCGCCTTGCCAATTTTTTGGTTGCGATAATCCGAGGCCATATTCTTCCAGACCACATCCAAGTCCTTGATATTGAGGGTATAAGAATAGCGCGTGGTTTGTCGAAATCCCTGCCAATGAAAGGGTAGCCAATTGGTGATGGTGTAGTTGAAATCTTGCTCCAAAGCAGCCAAAGGTGGCAACTGAGCAATGAGTTGTTCCAGCAAGCCCGTTTCGTGACGAGCAGTACGATAAGCAGGCAACAAATAAGGACCCATTTGGCGGGTGAGCTGGGGCATAGCCACATACTGCCAAGGCCCTTTCTTTTTCAAAAAGTAGGGCCATACCGCTACTATCGCCTCGCCTTTTTGCACCACCAGCGCATCCCAGGTGCCGCCCACGCAGCTGGCATCCAGATACCACGGCTGCATGAACAGCGGAAAGTCCGAAGGGGCCATTGCACAGAATTGGCGATAGAGATGCTGGGACAAGGGGGCGTGAGAGAAGTGAGAAAAAGGGGAGAGCAAAGCCCAAGTACCACCGATAATCAGTAACCAATCAACTAATCAACCAAACTCAGAGTCCCGTATTGATTTGGATATAGAAGCCGCGCTGCCCCAGATCATTGCAGCTCCATTCGATGCGCGCGGTCTTGTCATAGTACGCCACAAAATCGAGGCCCACCCCATAGCCATATAACCAGCGATTGGAAACCGGATTGCCCGCACGATACCAGGGATCATTCGCGTAACCGACATCATTATTGAAGGACAAATATAATTTCAGCGGGAATACCTGGAAGGCTTTCACGGGCATCCATTTGCCCAGATTGAAATTACGATCAAACAAGTTAAAGTGCAACGCCGTCTTGGTTACAAAGTAGTCCAGCCCGTCGGCTACATAGTACTCATAACCGCGCACGAAGCTGCCGCCGTACCCCAAGGCTTGATTATTGTAGTAAGGTGGCTTGCTGCGAGGCAAAGTGGTACGGCCTTTGAAGGCCATCTCGAGGCTCAGTTTTTTATTGAAAGAAAAATACTGATTGTACTCGGCAAAAAGGCGCGACAGATGCAGATCGTCGGTGGGCAGGAGGCCATTTTGACGGGCTTCGACCACCGCATGCCAGCCATGCAGCGGGTAAGGCTTTATGTCGCGGTGGTCGGTCGCGTATCTGTACACTGCGCTGAAATGGTGCTGTCTGGTGGAGCCACCCAAAAAAAAGTCGGGATTCAGGGTTTTGGCGATGGTGTCGCTGATGCGATTGTCGCGGTATTCAAACGTGAAGGTATGCGTACTCAACAGCTTGGGCCGCCAGAAGAAGTTAGCGGTAGCGGCTATTTGGCGAAACATCCATAGTTCGGAATTGCGATAAAACAGTACCTTGTTTCCGGTGGTCAGGTAACCCACTTCGTGCGTCCGGCTATAGGCCACGCTGGTTTGCATCCCGATGGTGCCTTCCCGGTTGAAAGGCGGAAAGCGGTAACTAAGCTCGTAGCGGTTGTTATACCCGAATTGCCCTTTTACCTTCAGGCCATCGGCGTGGCCAGTGAGGTTTAAATAGCTGAGGTCAATGCCGTAGTTGACGCGGCGCAGCGAATGATGGAACTCGTCCCACCAGACGTTAAAATTGCGGTCGGCCAACTCAAACAGCGGGATCGGGTAGATATACCAGGTTTCTACCACGGTGATCTGTAACCGCAGGCGTTGCGGTGTCGGCACTGGCAACATCTCGATCTTGGCACTGCTGAACAGTCCCGTGTTCATCAAGCGTAGCCGGTTGCGCTCCAAAGTGGCGGGTAAATCGGCGACAGAGAGGGAATCGCCTTTGGCAAACTCGAGTTCGCGCAGGATGATCCAGGCCTTGGTTTTGCGGTTGCCAGTTACGACAATGTCATCCAGGTAAACGTAAGTGGTACTGGTTACTACTGAGTCCAATTGCTGCGCAAAAATGGGACTAGCAGTCAGGCACAGAAATAAACATTTGATTACCAAAATTTTAGAACTTTGTGCCTTCAATATGTACGGTTGAAACGGGTGATCGGGGGATAGTTCTTTGGTCAAAACGCCAGCGAAACTATTTTTAGTTGGCATTTTATGCCCATGCTGGGCTAATTTTCCCCAAAAGACATTGATTTGCAATGTTTTAATAGTTAGTACTACTTATTTGGCCAGCAGTGTGCCAACCACCAGGTTGGCACTACCTAAACGTCAGACGCCGCAAAAAACGGTTAATCGCGCCACTTTTTTTATCTGCTCTACACCTTTGGTTGAAATGGAACTGAGCGAATTATTGCAAGATCCAGTATTTTATGCCCTTGCATGGGTCACCCTCGCCATCGCGGGCATAGCGGCTGGCTGGACGTTGCGGGCCAATTTTCCAGAAAAAGAAGTGCGCCAACACCTCGTGCGCACCGAGCAGGAACGTAACACCCTCGCCCGCCTCTACACCCACTTGAAGCACCAGCACGACCTGCGCGAGGCAGACTTCCGACGGGCATCGCTGGAAGCGGCCAACCTGCGCGACCGCCTCCGGGCCATCGACATGGAAAAAGCCGCCTTGTCTGCTGCCCAACAGGCTGCTGCCAACCGCATGGATCGTGCCGAAATGGCTACGCTCGAGTATGCGGAAAAGATGGCAGCCCTGGATCAACAGGCCAACGCCCTCCGCACGAGGAATGCGCAATTAACCAAGGAACTGGCCAAACTGCATGAAGAGCTGTCCGCCTGGAAAACGCTTTACCGCGACTTCCAGTTAATGCAGCAAAAACTGGCCAATTTTGAACGGTCTTCCCGCACCTTGGAAACCGAACGCGACCAACTGCAACGCGATCTAGATGCTGCCCGTACCAATATTGGCAATCTACAGACCGAGCTGACCCGCCAGTTGGCTTTGCACGGCAAAAGTACGCCTTCCAACGTGCGCAAAGGTGGGCCGGCGGCCCCGGAGCAAACTGATGACCTGAAGATTATAAAAGGCATCGGCCTGCTCGTCGAACAACAGCTGCACCAGATGGGTGTCTTTTCTTTCACCCATATCAGCCGTTGGGACGACGATACGGTGATTGCCACTGCCCGAAAATTGAACATCAGCCCGGGAAAGATTTTTCAAGAAGACTGGGTGGGACAGGCCCGGCATCTGCTGGCCGGGTATCAGCCGTAGTGCGGTTTGTGAAGGCTGATAGGGATTTATAAGAGGTTGATAATTAGCCCCCCTGCGATAAAGTTAACCACCACTTTGTGCGGCTATCAAACATCTTTGTTTTCCCGGCGTTTCTATCACAGGTACCCACTTCCGGTATTTGCTTAAGGCGAATGCCGGAAGTTTGTTTTTTCGAGGACCCCGACTGAAACTCTAACCTTGCCCGATGCTACCCTCTTCCAAGCATAATGTAACGAAAAAAAGTATGGGACGCTGATTATCAACCTTTATGAACCCTTATACACCCTCATCGACATCAATTCCTCAAGTTCATGGACAAAATAAAAATACTCTGGGCCGACGACGAAATTGACCTGCTCAAGCCCCATATTATGTTTCTACAGGCCAAGGGCTACGACGTCGTGACGGCCAGCAACGGCCACGATGCCGTGGAAATATATGGCGAGCAAGCGGATGAAATAGACGTGGTCTTTCTCGACGAAAGTATGCCTGGGCTGACTGGCCTGGAAGTGTTGCCGCGCATCAAAAACCGCAATCCCGCCGTGCCAGTGGTACTGATCACCAAGAATGAGGCGGAACACGTGATGGAAGAGGCCATTGGCTCCCAAATTTCGGACTACCTGATCAAGCCGGTAAATCCCAACCAGATTCTGTTGACCCTCAAAAAGATTATCGACAACAAGCGGCTGGTGCGCGAGAAAACTTCGATGGACTACCAACAGGAGTTTCGCCAGATTTTTATGCAGATCACCGGTGGACTAAGCCACCAAGAATGGGTGGACGCCTACAAAAAGATCGTGGCCTGGGAATTGAAAGTGGATGCCAATGAGGCCTCTGGCGTGACCGACATCCTGGCCCAGCAAAAGGAGCAGGCCAACACCGAATTTTCCAAGTACGTGGTCAAAAATTATGTCGATTGGGTGCATAAGGACAAGGAAGTCGGCCCGGTCATGTCGCATTCGCTGCTGCGCAAGCACGTTTTTCCACACCTCGGCAAAGGCACGCCGACCATCCTCGTGCTGCTTGACAACCTGCGCTACGACCAGTGGAAAACCATCGAGCCATTCTTGAACGACCAGTTCCGCACGGAAAGTGAGAGCTGTTTTTTCAGCATCCTGCCGACGGCCACGCAGTACAGCCGCAATTCGATCTTTGCCGGTATGATGCCCGCCGACATCGAGACGGCCTTTCCCGACAAATGGAAAAACGATACGGACGAAGGCGGTAAAAACCTGCACGAGGATTTTTTTCTGGGCAAACAAATTGAGCGCGTGTTCCGCAAAGGCCTGAAGTGGGACTACATCAAAATCACCAACGTCAACAACGCCAAGGAACTCAATGACAACATTATCAATTACTTGAATAATGAACTGACCGTCATTGTCTATAATTTCATCGATATGTTGTCGCACGTCCGCACCGAGATGGAGGTGCTAAAAGAACTGGCCGGCGATGAGCGGGCTTACCGTTCGCTCACCCGTTCGTGGTTTTTGCACAGCCCCCTATGGACGGCCTTGCGCCGCCTCGAAGGGCGCGACGTACAGCTCTTCGTGACCACCGACCACGGCACTATCCGGGTGCAAAGCCCTTCGCGGGTGGTGGGCGACCGGGAGACCACCTCTAATCTGCGCTATAAGGTCGGGCGTAACCTACAGTACGAACGCCGCGACGTCCTCGAAATCCGCGACCCCAAGCAGGTGGGGCTACCCCGACCCAACATCAGTTCGACCTTTATCTTTGCCAAAGAGGACTACTTTTTTCTGTACCCTAACAACTACAATCACTTCCACAATTATTATAAAAACACTTTCCAGCACGGCGGCATTTCTTTGGAGGAGATGATTTGTCCAATTGTGCGGTTGCGGTCTAAGTAAAGAGCAGTTCCTAAAATAAAAGATTATTGTTCAGAAAATTTTGATGCTTGAAAACCTCGATCCTTTGGACAAAGAAAGAACTCATTATTGTTCTTAATCTTTATTGGAAGATACCATACAACAAAATTAGTGGCACTTCCAACAGCCAAATTAAAGAAATGGCTAGAGTGATAGGTAGAACCCCTGCCTCAATCGCCTATAAATTAATGAATTTTACAAGTTTTGATCAAGAGAGGCAAAAGAAGGGAAATAAAGGCAAAGAAGGTGCAGGCAAACTTGACGAAATTGTTTGGAATGAGTACTTAAGTGAGTGGGAAAAACTTGCAAATGACAGCACTGAAATCTTATCTAAAATCCAAAGCAGACCTATTGAGGAAATTATAACTATGGAAGAAGATAGAGTGGACTACATGGGAAAAGAAAGAGAGCAAATAATCAAAATAAGGATTAATCAATATGATTTCAGGCAGAGAATCTTGGCTTCCTACAATGACAAATGTTGTATTACTGGCATTGACATTCCAGATGTATTAGTGGCAAGCCATATTATTCCCTGGTCAATAAATGAGAAAGAAAGGCTCAATCCAAGAAATGGTCTATGTCTTAACTCATTGCATGACAAAGCATTTGATAAGGGTTTGTTGACTATTACTCCTAACTTTCGGGTTTGCCTTTCTAAAAGAATAATGGAAAAGAAAAGCCATAACATCCACCAAGAATTCTTCGGGCAATTTGACAATAAATCTATTGCACTCCCCGACAGATATTTGCCTGATACCAATTTTTTGATTTGGCACAACACTAACGTTTTTGAAAAATTTGACAATGGGAAATAATTTGTCAGAAAAGGAAAAAGAATTCGCAGAGATTTTAAAGTCATTAGTTGAATGGTGGGACGCTTGGGCAAATTCTCCTAATCCAACCGATTTGGAGGATCCTCCTATTGAAGAAGCTAGAGCAACTTTACGGAAGAATGGTATTGATATTTTATCTCAACCATTTTTGCACTAATTTACTTGTCAGTTGTCCATTAATTTGCAATACTACCACCTTTCCAAACCCGACCGTCACCTCCACGGCAACATCACCCTCGACGGCTCCAAGAGCATCAGCAACCGCGCCCTGACCGTGCTGGCCCTGGCCGGTGCCGACCCGGCTGCTTACTTGCAACGCTTATCCACCTCCAAGGATACGACCACGCTGCAACGACTGTTGGCGCAAACTGGCACTACCTACGACGCAGGCGATGCGGGTACGACTTTTCGCTTCCTGACCGCTTACCTCGCCACCCGGCCTGGCACCCAAGTGCTGACTGGCTCGGCCCGGATGCAAGAGCGTCCGGTGGGGGCATTGGTGCAGGCTTTGCGTGACTTGGGAGCCGACATCCAGTTTTTGGAAAAAAACGGTTATCCGCCGCTGCAAATCGGAGAACCGAAAAGTTTGGGTCTGACCAATCGGGAAGTATATATTCAAGCGGATACCAGTAGCCAGTTTTTGTCCGCGCTGCTAATGATCGGGCCTTACTTACCCGCAGGATTAATACTAATTCCCGAAGGACCATTGGTATCGCGCCCTTACCTGGAAATGACGCTGCGCTTGATGCGGTATTTCGGTGCGCAAGCCGATTGGCAAGGCGATCAAATCCGGGTAGAACCGGGCAGCTACACGCCTCGTCCGCTCGTGGTGGAAGCGGACTGGTCGGCGGCCTCCTATTGGTATGCCATGTCGGTCTTTGCCGACCACGTGGACCTCCATTTGAATGGACTTTTTGCCGAGAGCTGGCAAGGCGATTCGGTGCTGGTGAAAATGATGGAGCAGTTTGGCATCCGCACCACCTTTCAAGAAAATGGACTGCATTTGAGCAAATCTAGCAGCGGAGTGAGTGCAGTCCCCCCCCTGCATGGGGAGGCTAAGGGGGGCTTCTTCGAGTGGGATTTCCTGGATTGCCCCGATTTGGCCCAAACGTTGGCTGTGGTCTGTGCCGGACTCGGTCGGCAAGGGCTTTTCACCGGGTTGGATACGCTGGCCATCAAAGAGACCGACCGTATTGCCGCCCTGCGCACGGAATTGGCTAAGGTGCATATTTCGTTATCCAAACTGCCGCGCCATTTTTCCAAAAAACAGCCCGACCACATATTTTATTTGATAGATGGGCAAGCACAATGGTCGGGTGTTCCCCATTTTGCCACTTATAAGGACCACCGGATGGCAATGTCGTTTGCGCCGTTGGCCATGCAACAACCGATCGAGATCGCCCAGCCCGAGGTAGTAATCAAGTCTTATCCGCGTTTTTGGGATCATCTAAAGGAGGTGGGTTTTGTGGTGGAACCCCAGGTGTAACCCTTCCGGCAGGAAGGCATTGGAAACTTGGGTGGCGTAAATTCCTTCACTTCGTTGCGACATGACAAGTCTCTTAGAAAGTATCCATAAGCACCACCCGCCATCTTATCATAAGTTCTATATTTTTGATGCCTAGTACCGCCGCCTTTTTCAAGACCCGCGCCCAGGGGAAGCTTTTATTGACCGGGGAATATTTTGTATTGGACGGGGCCTTGGCGTTGGCCTTACCCGTGCATTATGGCCAGAGCCTGCAAGTAGTGCCGACCAGCGAACAGCTGTACTGGCAGAGCCTGGACCACAACGGTTCGCCTTGGTTTGCTGCTACGTTTGCGCTGCCTACTTTAGAGGTACTCACCACCACGGATGCGCAGACCGCCC